>NZ_NUMC01000165.1:0-58905 GCF_002577655.1 Bacillus sp. AFS040349
GTTATATACTCACTGTTTGCTAGTTACATAACGATACAATGAATATAGAAGGTGAATAGAATGAGCCATCAATTTTCCGATCAACTTCCTTCCTTTGAACAATTCGTTTCTTTGCATGAAGCGAGTGGATTAATAAAAAGTAAAAAAGGTACGTATACGAGGGAACAATTATATCAAGCAGCTGAGAATAGCTGGTATCACATATCCATTTATGACCAAGACCAACTAATTGCATTTGGAAGAATGATCTCTGATGGTGTTTATCAAGCATTAATTTGTGATGTTATGGTTGATCCTTCTTATCAAAAACAAGGTTTAGGTAAAAAAATAATTGAAGCACTTTTACAAAAATGTAAAGACTCTGGTATACAATCTGTTCAGCTTTTTTCTGCAAAAGGAAAGCAGCAGTTTTATAAAAAATTAGGATTTGAAGAAAGAGAGCTAGATGCTCCTGGAATGTCACTTATAATATAGAAAACTCAGTGTATAAAGAAACACTGAGTTTTTTTTATAAAGTATTAGTACCAAGTTCTAATAACAAGTGTTAAAATGTTTACAAGCAAATTCAAGGAGGAATAAAATGGTAGATAATAATAAAATAAAAGAGATCATACAACATCGTTATCCTTTTTTATTGATAGATAAAGTGACAGAGATTGAAGAAGGTAAGAGTGCCGTTGGAATGAAAAATGTTACAGGAAATGAACCATTTTTCATGGGGCATTTTCCAGAATATCCGGTAATGCCGGGTGTATTAATAGTAGAAGCATTAGCGCAAATGAGTGCGGTTGCCATGTTAACGAAAGAAGGAAACGAAGGCCGGTTGGGGCTATTAGCGGGAATTGATAACTGCCGGTTCAAACATCAAGTAAAACCAGGAGATCAATTGAAGCTGGAAGTGGAAATTACGCGTGTAAAAGGTTCGATTGGAAAAGGAAGAGGAATTGCATCAGTGGATGGGAAAGTCGCTTGTGAAACAGAATTAATTTTTGCATTTGGTAAGTAAGCAATGGAGATAACATTAATCAGGCATGGACGCTCTCAGTTAGATGGTAAAAAAAGGATTACATTCCGAGAATTTTCAGATTGGGTGATCCAGTATGATTCACTTGGTGTGGTTGAAGAATCCTGTTTTCCGAATGAAGCACTAAAAAAAATAAACGAAGCAAATCTTGTTATCACAAGTGATTTAAAAAGATCGATTGATTCAGCATCCCTTTTAAGAAAAAGTGTAAAAACAATATCTAGTAGTCTTTTTCGTGAAATAGAATTACCTGTAACAACTAAAAGTTTCTCAAGCATTAAATTATCTTCAGATACATGGGCTGTTTTGTTCAGAATTTTGTGGTTTAGTGGCTATTCTTCTAACTGCGAATCCTATAACAGTGCCAAGGAACGAGCAGAAGTTGCAACCAATAAAATGATCGAACTTACATCTATACATAATAATGTTGTTTTAGTAGGACATGGCTTTTTTAATCGATTAATTGCGAAAGAGCTTAAAAACAAAGGCTGGAAAAGAGAAACAAAGATAACCTCTAAGCATTGGGGTACCACCACTTTTACAAATCATTTGTAATCTATCTAATCGTTTCAGAAAATTCTGTTATACTCAATATAACAATTTTGTATAACTGAAAGGATAGAAGATATGGAGACTTATAAAAACATAGAAAATGGGATCGTGCCTTCTGTTTGCTCACTTGATTGCCCTGATCAGTGCGGATTGCTTCTTCATAAAAAAGATGGTCGAATCAGGAAAATTGAAGGAGATCCGAACCATCCGGTAACAAAAGGAGCCATTTGTAATAAAGTTCGCCATATGGGAGAGAGAATCTATGATGTTAAAAGACTTCAATCTCCTCTTAAACGCGTAGGGAAAAAAGGAGAGGGGCGTTTCGAGACCATCACCTGGAAGGAAGCAATTGATACGATTGCTTCCAGGTGGAAGAATATTATTTCTGACGCAGGAGCTGAATCAATTTTACCATATAGTTTTTACGGAAATATGGGAAGAATTAATTCAGAAGGAATGGATCGACGTTTTTTCAATCGACTCGGTGCAAGTCAACTTGATAGAACAATATGTTCAGTAGCTGGCTCAAAGGGATATCGCTATACAATGGGCGGGAGCTATGGAACAGATCCTGAAGAGATGACAGATACTAAGTTATTTATTATGTGGGGAATCAATGCAGTTAGTACGAATATGCACCAAATGATGATTGCTCAAAAAGCAAGAAAAAAAGGTGCTAAAATCATTGTGATTGATGTTCATAAAAATCAAACAGGAAAAATGGCAGATTGGTTTATTCCTATATTACCAGGAACTGATGGAGCACTTGCACTAGGAATTATGCATATTCTTTATAAAGAAAATCTAGTGGATCGTCCTTTTTTAGAACAATATACGATTGGTTTTAATGAACTAGAGGAACATGTCCAACAATATGAACCTCAACTTGTTTCAAGTATTACAGGAGTTCCTGAAGAAGATATTTATTCATTAGCCCGTATGTATGGGGAAACCTCTCCATCGATGATTCGAATTGGAAATGGCCTGCAGCATCATGATAATGGTGGAATGATTGTTCGTACGATTTCATGCTTACCTGCTTTAACAGGTCAATGGAATGTAAAAGGTGGAGGTGCACTTAAAGGAAATTCAGCATTTCTAGCTTTTAACACAGATGCATTACAACGACCTGATTTATTAAAGCAAAATACGAGAACGATTAATATGAATTCATTAGGAAAAGAACTTTTAGAATTGAATTCTCCTATTCAATCTTTGTTTGTATACGGTACTAATCCAGCGGTTGTTGCACCAGATGCGAATAAAGTACGGAAGGGCTTAGAAAGAGAAGATTTGTTTACGGTAGTTCATGAGTTGTTTATAACAGAAACTGCCATGTATGCTGATATCGTTTTAACAGCAACTTCTGCCTTTGAGAACATTGATTTTTATACGTCCTATTGGCATCATTACATACATCTACATGAGCCAGTTATCCATCCTTTTGGTGAAAGTAAATCAAATACAGATGTTTTTCGAATGCTTGCTGAAGCGATGGAATTTGAAGAACGAGAATTTAAGGACAATGATGAGGAATTAATTAAACAATCGTTAATTCAAACAAACAATCCTTTTTTAAAGCATGTAACCTATGAAAAGCTAAAGAAAAAAAGGTATTTAAAAGCAAATAGAAATAGTCAATTGTTAGATAACTTAAAAACACCTTCAGGAAAAATCGAATTATTTTCTCAGCAAATGAAGGAAGAAGGTTATCCACCTTTACCTACTTATATCCCGATTTTACAGGAAAGTGATTTTCCATTTTTATTCGTACCAGGACCAAATCATAATTTCTTAAACTCTACATTTTCTCATCAAGATAAGCATATGAAGCTTGAGAAAACACCAAAGCTTTTCATCAATTCTCTTGATGCAACAAGACTTGGTATAAATGATGGTGATACTGTCCGAATTTGGAATCAGCGAGGTGAGTGTCAATTAACTGCTTCAGTTGGTGAACAAGTTTTACCGGGTGTTGTTGTAAGCCAGGGGTTATGGTCTGATTTGAATGGTAAAAATCATTTAGTAAATGCGTTAACTCCAGATCGTATTGCTGATATGGGGGGAGGGGCTGTGTTCTTTTCAGGTCGTGTGAAAGTAGAAAAGATGTAGAAGAAAGAATAAAATCACTTCAACTGGAAATAAGAAACATGAGGTGATTATGTGATGGATCGTTTTGAAGAAGTGTTTAATCAATACAAAAGTAAAGCAGATCAAGATGAAATTAATGCTGAAATATCAACTGATATGAAGACGAATCAAGAGAAAATCATTGCTGTAAGAAAAAACGATGATGGCGATTTAATCGCATTTCAAACAGAATCTGGTAGACAGTTAGACTATATGCAAGCACTTTCTGAGGCAAGAGATGGTAGGTTAGCACATGTTGATGTGTTTCATAAATATGGGCGTGACATTCTTCGTAGTGAGCCTGATGGTGATAAAACTAATAACTTAGATTCTTTGCCGGAATTCTAAAGTTAAACAAATATCCCTTATATAGGTATATATCTATTACAAAAGTAATCCTCCTAACATATTTATAAGTAAAACATTATCCAAAAAGATATGTTTTAGCATATAAAAAGGAGGAAATAACATGGGCTATGGTTGTAATTACGGATGTGGATATGGATATGCTCCAGTTGCTTCAGCAGGAGTAAATCCTTTTGTGTTGATTGTTGTTTTATTTATTCTTCTTATCATTGTAGGAGCAGCTTGGTGCTAAGAAGTAGAAAAAGGTTGCCCTGGCAACCTTTTTTATTATTTTGCTAAGTATAAGGAAAATTAGGTTTTCTTCAAAGGGGCTTGTCAATAAGCCAAGTTTTCTCTTATTCAAGAATCATTCCTTTTTGATAACCCCTCATAAAGCCTGATAAAACCTCTTCTACTGATTCATTTGCTTCAGGAATTTGGACAATTACCTCATTGCGACTTTCTACACTTGTGATTGAAATCGTTTCCATCCTGTTTATGTTAAGTTGTACTTTGAGATCATCTGCAACTTGGTTTGCTTGAAATTCATCTTGTATTAAGTAACGTATATTTCTCAATGATATACCCTCCATTATTACGAAGAAATTTGCTTCATCTTATGCTTTGTATAAAGTACCCATTTCATGTATGAAAAACTTTGTCTATCTTTTCATTGAGTAGGGACGTGTCCACAACAATATACATAAATTCCATACAATAGCGTAAAAGCTCTAACGAAAGGGGGGCTAGCTAAATGCCGTGTTTTATTAAAAATTTAAAAATTGATAGTGTTAGTGGTGGAGTGATTAATTTTGGTGATTCATATAGCATTTCTCCCAAAAGCATCGACAAAGCCATAACAGGATCAGGTGGTGGGGGAGTTGGGGACTATCAATTAGTTATGAATGGTCAGAGCATAACAAATGGTGTTGATCCAGAAGTTTTAGATCAAAATTTACTTGGTAATAATTAAAGTAGGTACCAGATTTTTAATAAATCCTCTTAAATCATCCTTCATTTTATTATATGCAGAACTGAAATTTGTGTTGCCTGTATATATTATGCAAAAAACCTAATCATTTCGATTAGGTTTAATCTTCCTTTATTTTATGATAATCTGGAGAAATTTCTTCCGATACTTCAGTAGTGTAACGTAAATTTCCTATATTCACATGGCTTTCTTTTTCGTATAAAACGTTTTTTCTCATATATCGATGGAAGACGCTCTCAAATAACGCAACACCAATTGCTGTGATAAGTGATGCGATAAATACATTCGTGGCATAGGTTGTGATCGTCGCTAGGTAAAACCATGTAAGTAACATTGCAATGGCAAAATCAGAAATTGTTGCAGTAAAGTTTGATGTTCTTGGTAAAAGCATTAAATCTCCAAGTATATAAGAAACTAAGCCTAAAATTAGAGTAAGTCCTAATATAACTGAAAGGGAATATTGAAATAACAAGCCAAGCACAACAAAAAGTAAAAGAAAAGAAACAACAGATTTTATCGCCAGAGCTTTTAAATGGTTCACGTTTTTTCTTCCTCCAATCTTTGCACTCTTAATATCTTCTTTATTGATATCCCTTATGTTAGAAATTGCATCCAAATTCACATCATTATGGATAATAATAAAATAAAGATAAATACTAACGTAAGAGAAGGATTTTAAAGTAGGAGTGACTTAAAAATGAAACAGCTAACAATGAAGGAATTATCTTTTATTGAAGATGAAATTAGAGCGGAAGAAATTACAGCAAAAACAATGAACTGGTGTGCTTCTCTTTGTGAAGATGAGAGCTTAAAAAAGTCATTAGAGCAAATGGCAGAGCTGCATCAGCTAAAAGTTGCAGACTTATCACAATACTTTAATCAATCAAAAATGATGCAATAAAGGAGATTTTACAATGCCTAACAATATAGAAGGACGAGGATTAACAGATCGTGAAATGGTACAACTTTGTTTGGAGCTAGAAAAAGGAAGATGTCGAAGCTTAGGAAGCACGATGTTGGAAACCACTCATAAGGAACTTCGGGACATCTATACTCAGTGCTTTGATAATGCTTCAAAAAATCATTATGAATTATATCAGTTAATGGATGAAAAAGGGTGGTATAAAACAGAACTTGCTACTGTAGATCAAATTAAGAATGTTCAGGAATATATGCAAAATAATTTACATCCTGATGATCAGTTTCAATCATAGTAAGTTTTCTTTACATATACGAAAAAAGAGCATTTCTGCTCTTTTTTTGTTGTTTAAGCCATCAATTTTAACATTGAAATGAATCTGAACACTAGGTAATTTAATTTTGTACATTGATTTTATTTCATTGGACATAATGAATTCAGAAGGTCCTTAAAGTGTATGTTAATAGAGTTAAGAGGAAAAGGAGATCATCATGAAAGAAAATAATAAACAGTTTCAACAAGATGCAGATCAATACAAAATGCCTCAAGCATTACAAGAACAACAAGACGTTACCTATAATGTAGGGTACGAGGCATCAACAGGAAATCAAACAAATCCAAATCATGATATATCAAAAAAAGAAAATCGTTCATAAAGATTTATAATAAAGGAGTGTATAGGAATGGCGGTTAATAAAGCAAACGAAAACACTAAAGATCTTGCAGGAAAGATTTATGATGTGAAAGACTATCAAGCAACTGATACTTTATCTGCTGGAATAGCGACAACACATGAACAAGCATCTGATGCATATATGGAAGGTGAGATACACCCTGTTATTGATGATGTAAATGGTAAAGATGTTGAAGTGAAAAAAGAAGGTTACGAAAAAGAATCACGATAAGAACAAAGGTGAGCCATTTTTTACGGCTTACCTTTTTACATATTCAGTTTTTCCGTAAAGTAAATACTTTTTACATGGCTGGTTAAAATACAAATAGTTATTAAAAACGGAGGTTATTAGAATGGAGTCACATCATGTTCGTTTAACAGCTTCTGAGATAGGTGGGCTTTGGACTAATTATGTATCAGATAGCATGTTTATCTGTGTGTATAAATATTTTTTAGCACATGTTGAAGACAAGGAAATTAAATCTGTTTTAGAGCATGCTTTAGATTTGGCTCAACAACATGTTTCAGTCGTTACAAAGATTTTTACAGAAGAGAAACATGCTATTCCTGAAGGATTTACTGAAAAAGATGTTGATATAAAAGCACCAAAATTGTTTACAGATGAATTTTTCCTTTTTTATACAAAACAAATGACAAAGGGAGCACTTGTTACTTATAGTGCTTTACTTCCACATACATTTCGAAATGATATAAGAGAACATTTTATGTCTTGCATCTCGTCGACAATGGAATTATTCAATGATACAACAAACATTATGTTGTCTAAAGGGCTGCAAGTGAGAACACCTTACATACCTTACTTAAAAGAAGTAGACATGGTTGAAAAGCAACGCTTTTTAGCAGGTTGGATTGGTGAGCAAAGACCTTTAACAGCGATGGAGATTACAAATTTTTATTCAAATTTACAAACAAACTTCCTTGGAGGTACTTTAGTTACAGCATTTGGACAGGTTGCTCGAACTGAAGATGTTCGAAGCTATATGAGAGAAGGAAAAAAATTAGCAAAAAAACATACAGAAATTATGAGTAACTACTTAAAACATGATGATCTTCCTGCTCCAACTCCATGGGATGCTTATGTGCTTGTGACAAAAGAACCTCCTTTTTCAGATAAATTGATGATGTTTCAAGTATCTATGATGTCTGCTGCGGGGATGGGGAATTATGGAACAGCTATTGCTGGGAGCCCGCGACGAGATATTGCAGCAGAATATTCGAAATTATTAGGTGAAGTTGGTTTATTTGCTGAGAATGGGGCAAGCATACTCATTAAACATAAGTGGATGGAACGTCCACCACATGCAGTTGATCGGAATGAATTGATGAAATAGTCAGGGTTGGAGATAAGATAAGATAGCGAAGGAAAGGGGCCCCTGGCTTCTTTTTTGTTATTCCTAACTTAAAAGTTATAAAATTTTCATAATTTTCAATAGTAAAATCGTGGTGAAATAATGAAACCTTCCATAAATTATAAAATACCTAAAAAAATATTAACATCTACAAGTGGATTTTTATATGGCTATACACATTCATTAAACCCTTATTCTGGTTGTGCCTTTGCATGCTCGTATTGTTATGTAAGACAAAGTCCTGTTGGGTTGTTTAGAAAACAAGAATGGGGAACATGGGTTGATGTAAAACAAGAATCTCATGATAAACTCTCTCGTGAAATCAAAAACTTAAGAAAAAGAGACAAACCTGTAACAATATTCATGTCTTCAAGTACTGATCCCTATCAGCCTGTTGAATATAAAGAACAAATTACAAGGGCTTTACTTGAGGCAATGGCTGAAATCCCACCAGATTTTTTATTTGTTCAAACAAGAAGTCCTTTAGTAACCAGAGATATAGATTTGTTTCACAAGCTGAAGGAGAAGCTAAGGATTAGCATAACAGTGGAAACAGACGATGATGATGTTCGCAAACGATTCACTCCGCAAGCACCACCAATACAAGCAAGATTAAAAGCTATTTCTCAGCTTAAAGAGGCTAATTTACCTGTTCAAGTAGCAGTTGCACCAGTACTGCCATTTTCAAATGAATTTCCAAAAATTCTTTCAAGCTTAGTAAGTCGAATTGTTGTTGATGATTACTCAGGTGATGGAAGCCAAGGTAAAAGAAGTGAGAGATTGAATGTAAGGGAATTGTACAAAACAGAAGAATTAGATACATGGTACGGAAAAAATACCTATCAAGTTGCAGTAGAAAAGTTAAAACAATCACTTTCTTCAGATCAAATATTAATTAGCCAAGAAGGCTTCATGCCTTATTAATGACGAATAGAAACCCTCTTGTTAGTTAAACTATGACAAGATGAAATTTCATAGAAAGAGGGGACAAGCTTTGCGAGCAAGTCGCAGAAATGAAAAACAAATTGATACAATCTATTGGTTTTCAATTATTGGCTTTTTATTTAGTGTTGTCTATACCATTGTGGTTATGACAAAAGGGTCTCAAGTAATCGATAAAATTGATTATATTTATAACCGCAACCAAAGAGAAGCAGAAAGAAAATGGCGAATGACTTTAAAATAGGAGTGGTACAAAATGAATCAGGAAAAACTACTTGCAGATGAATTAAGTAAAATGATTGAAGAAGATCAAATTCCTTTATCTATTGCAGAAGATATCCATGAAATTAGTGGAAGTTTACGCTCAGGTAATATGAGTTTAAATGACTTAAAAGGAAAAGATGAATTTATAGAAAAAGCTATAAATGAGGCTAAAAGTCGTTTACATATGTGAGTAATAACGCATACAGATAAAAGACAGGTTAGGCGTAGCATCTAAAATTAACATGACTACGCCACTGTCTATCTAGGAACAGCAATAGGGAATTTTATTGTAAACTTTGTTCCAACCCCTTGCTTGCTTTCAATTGAAATGCTTCCTTTCATCCCCTTTATAATACTAAACACAACCATCATTCCAAGTCCTGTTCCTTTTTCCTTTGTTGAAAAATATGGCTCCCCAATCCGATTGATTTGCTCTTGTGACATGCCAATTCCTGTATCAGATATTTCAATTAAAACGTGTTTATTTAAAATCGACGTATAGATGTTTAATGTCCCACCATCCGGCATAGCTTCTATACAGTTTTTCGTGATGTTTAAAAAACATTGCTGAAATTGTTGCTTGTTGCCCTGTATAACACATGTTACAAGATCAGATTCAATTACGACAGAGTTCATATTCGCATAAGAGAAGATAATGTCTTCAATATGTTTAAGATGAATGCCTATATCAAGTAACTCCCAATATGCAGGAGCCGGCTTTGCAAATGTTAAATAATCATTAATAATGTTTGAAGCAGTATCAAGCTCATCAATAGCAAGCTTAATATATTCATCTCTTTTCTCTTTTTCAATGGTGTCACTTTCTAACACAAGTTGTAAAAATCCTCTTGTAACAGTCAAGGGATTACGTACTTCATGAGAAACACTAGCAGCAAGTTGACTAACTACTTCTGATTTTTCAGTTTTAATAATTTTTTGCCTTAGAGAGATTGTTTCTCGAATGCTTTCAAATATATAACCAACAACAAATATGGCAACTGTTGGTGAGAATAACATCATTATTGTATGAATTGTGATTATTTCTTCTTTATTTGTGAACACAAATAAGAAAATGGTAAAAACGATCGTAACATAAACCATCGTCTCAAGTTTCTTTGAAATGTTTGAATTCAAGAAAGTGGGAGACATGAAACCGCACACTAACCCTAATACCCCATACATAATTAAAAAGGTAATGTATGTGTCAGTTACCCCATAAAAGAAGGTAAATACGACAACAATGACAATAAATAATATGGTTGAAGTAACAATTCCGCCATAAAGCCCTCCGATTATATAAGGAATAAGCTTTAAATCCTCAACAAATGAGCTTTCTAGGGGGAAAGGAATACAAAGCGTAATTGTTATGGCAGAAGCAATACCTATGACAATTTTATTTTGGTGATGACCCGTTTTTTCTGACCAAAGATGCTGAAGGAAGATTCCGACCAAAATAAAAAGTAAATTCAATAAAAATTCATTTAGCATATTACGACCTTGCTTTCATCTTTAATTTCAAACCTAAGCAATGTTTGTATTCGGCTAGTTAAATACAAAATCCTCTTATTTCGATAAAAATTAACAATCTTTACATAGAGAAAATTGCAATTGATTAAGTTAATGAAGTATTGGTTACAATTGGTCGTTATATCTTTTCTTACTATCCCCACACTAATAGTGTAAGTTGATTTAACAATACTTTCTTCAAGGGAGAGATTTCATGTTTTATCATGTAAAGGAACTGCAATATAACGCAAAACCAAGTCAACCGGACCCAGTATATGCAAAAAAATTACAAGAAATTCTTGGTGGACAATATGGGGAAATGTCAGTTATGATGCAGTACCTTTTCCAAGGCTGGAACTGTCGTGCTGAAGGAAAATACCGTGATATGATTTTGGATATTGCAACAGAAGAAATTGCCCATGTAGAAATGATCGCAACAATGATTGCCCAGCTCCTAGACGGTGCACCAGTACAAGATCAAGAACAGGGAGCAAAAGACCCTGCAGTTGAGGCTGTATTAGGTGGAATGAATCCTCAACACGCTATCGTAAATGGGCTTGGGGCACAACCAAATGACAGTGTCGGCTTCCCTTGGACAGCTCGTTACACAATTGCAAGTGGGAACTTATTAGCAGACTTCCGTGCAAATTTAAATGCGGAATCACAAGGTAGACTTCAGGTTTGTCGTTTATATGAAATGACAACAGACCCTGGGGTAAGAGATATGCTATCGTTCTTAATTGCACGTGATACGATGCACCAAAACCAGTGGATGGCAGCCATTGAAGAAATTGAACAAACACAAGGTGCAATTGTACCAAGTAACTTTAACCAAGAGTATGAGAAACAAGAGGTATCATACTCATTTATGAACTTTTCTGAAGGAGAAGACAGCAGCACTGGTAACTGGGCACATGGGCCAACATTAGATGGACAAGCGAATTTCGAATATATCCAACATCCAGAGCCAATGGGACAAAAGCCACAATTACAACCAGGGCCTGCTTATATGCATGGAACAAACCCTAAAGACATGCGTATTCAGCAAGGAATGGGAAAATTAGAACCAACTCAATCAGCAAATAACAATATCTTTTCAAAATCACAGCAACCACAAAATCAAAACTTCTAAAATAATGAACCCAAAGCATCTACCATGTTGGTAGGTGCTTTGGAATTTGAAAGGAATGAAAACTTTGGAAAAAGATCATTTTGGTGAAAACTTAAGTCTAGACGGTAAAAGAAAAGAGGAACACTTAGAAATAAGCTCTACAGGTTATGGATTAGAATCTGTAACTTCATCTGATCCAGCTAAATCAGAGGAAACGAAACAGTCAACTTGCGGAGGATTATAATAACAGGTTAATCTTATGAACATAAGAAAAGCAAGGTCCTCCTTAGATAGATTTTTCATGATACCATTGTAAGTAACGATGATATGCAGAGGAGGACATTTTCTTATGGAAAAAACATATAAGGTTTTTGTGTATGGTACACTCCGTGAACATGAATTCAATCATCATTTTCTAAATGGAGCAGTGTGTCTTGCAAGGCAATGCTGGACACTTGGCATTCTTTTCGATACAGGTTTAGGTTATCCAGCGATGATTACAGATAAAGTAAATGTAATATACGGGGAGTTATATGAAGTAAATGAAATTATATTAAAAAAGCTAGATTGGTTAGAGGGCTACGAAGCAGAAGGGATCGATAACGAATACGAACGTATAACCCAAACCATTTTTACTGATCATCACTCAGAACAAGCCATTGTATATAGTTACTTACATAATAAAGTAGAAAATCTGTCTATAATTAATGGTGGTGACTGGAAACGTCACTTATATACAAATAAATCTAAATTACTTTATTTTGCTTATGGTTCATGTATGGACAATGAAAGATTCAAGCTGGGAAAAGTAGATCACTTGTTTAAAAACATAGTCGGCTGTGGTCATGCCACAAACTTTTCTTTAGCTTATACCGTTCATTTTCAAGATGGAAGCCGCGCGGATATGATAGAAGCAGATGATATTGTTGAAGGAAAAGTATATGAAATTAATCAAGAGGCCTTATATTATTTGTATGAACGAGAAGGTGTAATGGCTAACATTTACCGCCCTGCATTTATTAATGTAGAAATAAATGGTATAGTACATAAAAATGTCCTTACATTTCTTGTTATGAATAAGAAGGAAGAAGTTGCACCACCTGAACATTATTCAAATGAAATACTACGAGGTGCTAAGGGATTTGTAAGTAGTGGTTATTATCGTAAGTTGGAAAATAAACTATTGACTTTAAAGCAGGAATAACATATTGATATTTTGATATAGTAATTAGCGATTGTTAACTTTTTTATTTTATTTCCTAAATATGATGATCACGAACTTTCATTGAAATATAAAGAAAAATTGACTATAATCGACAGTAAGAGACATTTAGTATGACAAGAAAAAGACATCAAGAAAAGAATTAATGTGCTGGTTGACCCGTACACATAGTGAAGACGCATTAATCCTAACTTTTTCAAGGAATACATGTGAGACAGGAGCAAGAAAGAATGCGTTTAGTTAGATTAGAGCGATGCTCATCAGGAATAAAGCTAGGAAAATCTATTTATAGTGAAAATGGCAAAATTCTACTAACAAAGGGAACTGAACTTACTGATAGCTTTATTAACAGACTTAAAAATCTTAATATTAATACAGTTTACATAGAAGATACAGCATCAGAAGGTATCGATATTATTGAATCTATACCAGTTGAACTATTAAATGAAGCAACGAATGTCATTACTGATGGATTAAATACAATCGCAGATATAAATATGACAAAACCCACTGTTAAGGGTATGATGGAAACAGAAAAAACGGTTAGAAATTTTCAACGAATATTCAAGGATATTTTGACGATCCTAACTGAAAACCCAACAGTCCTAAATCTGCTTGCTACCACAAAAATACATGAAAGTCATGTGTATACCCATAGTTTGAACGTAACAATTTATTCGTGTCAGCTTGCAATTAAAAACGGTCTTCAAACAAAAGAAATCGAGGAGATTGGTTTAGGAGCATTATTACATGATCTTGGAAAAATCTTTGTAAAACCTGAAGTGCTAAACAAACCTGGTCGATTAACACAAGAAGAGTTTGAACAAATGAAATCACATTCACAACTAGGTTTTGATATTTTAAGAAAAGTACATGAAGTACCTTTTGTTGTTGCACATTGTGCTCTTCAACATCATGAAAGAATTGATGGAGCGGGTTATCCAAGGGGACTGAAAGGAAACCAAATTCATCCCTATGCAAAAATTTTAAGTGTGGCTGATGTGTTCGACGCGGTAACAAGTCATAGAGTCTATCGCCCAGCTATGCTTCCACACCAGGGAATGGAGCTTTTGTATTCGGGAAGTGGCACGCAATTTGATACAGACCAATTGAAGTTATTTAAAAACTGCATTGCGATCTATCCACAAGGACTAACTGTTAAATTAAATGACGGAAGAACAGGAATTGTCACTAAATACAATTTCCATTCAGTGGGACGTCCGGAAATACGGATCATTCGTGACGAAGAAGACCAGGAAGTAGCACCATATGAAATTGACTTATCATCTTCAGGAAACCTTACGCTAGAAATCGTAGAAGCTGATGCGTTGTTATAATTTATAGAGTAGATGACCCATGCACTTGAAATTGGTGCTGGGTTATTTTTGTGAAGAGCGTTGTTTTCATATCGGGACAAGAACTGGTTGAAGCAAGCATGATGTGTCTCGATAGGAGGAGAATGGGGACAGATCCTGGTTGAGGCAATCATGATGTGTCTCGATAGGAGGAGAATGGGGACAGATCCTGGTTGAGGCAAGCATGTTGTGTCTCGATAGGAGGAGAATGGGGACAAGAACTGGTTGAGGCAATCATGGTGTGTCTCGATAGGAGGAGAATGGGGACAAGAACTGGTTGAAGCAAGTATGGTGTGTCTCGATAGAAGGAGAATCGGGACAAGAACTGGTTGAGGCAATCATGGTGTGTCTCGATAGGAGGAGAATGGGGACAGAACCTGGTTGAAGCAAGTATGGTGTGTCTCGATAGAAGGAGAATCGGGACAGAAAACGGTTGAAGTAAGCAAGATGTGTCTCGATACATGAGGAATCTGGACAGAACCTGGTTGAAGCAAACATGGTGTGTCTCGATTGAAGGAGAATCTGGACAGAAACTGGTTGAAGCAAGTATGGTGTGTCTCGATACATGAGAGATCTGGACAGAAAACGTGAGAAGCAAGTATGGTGTGTCTCGATAGAAGGAGAACTGAGACAGAAACGGTTGAAGCAAGCAAGATGTGTCTCGATAGAAGGAGAATGGGGACAGAACCTCGTTGAAGCAATCATGGTGTGTCTCGATACAACGGGAATCGGGACAGAAAACAGGCCATTAAAACAGAATGTGTCCCCAAAAACACCACTACCTTAACTAAATAAATTCGCTAAATTAACTCAACAATGGATTTTTTCCACAATAAAATAAAAAAATAACATCCGCTTCAACAACATATGCTAAAATTAGGAAAAAACATATTTCTTTATCGAAGTTACAAGGACTATATAAAAGTTACTCTTTAATCCATTCTAGAGATAACAGCTAAAAGTCAACACACTCACACTTTTTGAAACCGTTATCAAGAACGTAAGGGAGGTCCCTATGATATCACAAGAATGGAGGACATTGTTTTGGGTTGGACTTTCTGTCTTATTTGCCTTGAGCTTATGGTTTAGTGCATCATCTATAGCACCAGAGCTTATTCGCTTTTGGGATATTACCTCGCAATTAGAAGCATGGCTATCAGCTTCAGTACCTCTTGGCTTTGTTGTAGGAGCATTTTGTAGTGCTTATTTTGGTATGGCAGATCGCTTTCATTCTCGTAAAATCTTTGCTATCTCTGCACTAAGTGGTTCATTTTTTAATGGAATTCTCATCTTTGTTGACCAGGCTTTACTCGGAATTCTCTTAAGAGTTTTAACTGGTGTATGCCTTGCTGGTGTATATCCTATAGCTGTTAAAATATTATCTCAATGGTTCCCTAGGAAGCGTGGACTTGCTATTAGTATATTAATAGCTGCATTAACACTAGGTTCCTCTTTACCACATTTTGTGTTAATGTTTTTTTCATCATTTCAATGGCAGTTCGTACTCATCACGAGCTCTGTACTCTCCTTTCTTTCAGCAATTATTATCTATTTTATTGTAAAAGATCCAACAATAACTTCGACAAAAACTCCTTTTTCCATTACATTTATTCATCAAGTTGTAAAAAATAAACCTGTAATGCTAGCGAACTATGGGTATTTCGGGCATATGTGGGAATTGTATGCGATGTGGACATGGCTGCCAACATTCTTAGCTGCTAGTTTTTACAACAATTCACCTGGGGTTTCACCTTGGATTATCGCCTTTTCCACATTTCTATCTATTGGAATTGCAGGAGGAATTGGATGTGTTCTAGGAGGCATTATTTCTGATAAAATTGGAAGATCTAATCTTACAATGATCTCGATGATGATAAGTGCAATATGTTCTATTTTGATAGGTTTTACATATGGTCAGGTTATTTGGCTGACTCTTGCTGTATCATTTATTTGGGGGATGACTGTTATATCAGATTCAGCACAATTTTCAGCAGCTGTTTCTGAGGTATCAGATAGTAGTTATGTAGGAACAGCATTAACTTTTCAAATGTGTATTGGATTTCTAATTACTATATTTTCAATTAATCTTATTCCAGTTTTACAAAAAATTATGGGGTGGGAGTGGGTTTTCACACTATTAGCGATTGGACCGGTCCTTGGAATCGTATCTATGGCCAAGTTTAAATATTATGAGGTAACAGCAATCGGAGGAAATAAAAATGAAGATACAGCAACAAGAATTTGAACAAAATCAATTGAAGTATATGATTAGATCTGCAGAAGAACAAGATGCATTAGTCTTATCAGAACTGAGAGTCAAGATTGATGGTGAAACGGAAAATCTAGACAGAGAACCCGGTGAAGCATATATAGATGAAGCTGGTTTTAAACAGTTAATAAAAGAAGATACTGAAAAGCAATGCAACCTTTTTTTGGTCGTTGAAGTAAATAATAAAATTGTGGGTTTTTCACGATGTGAAGGAAGTGAGTTGAAGAGATTAGCTCATAAGGTGGAATTTGGAATTTGTGTATTAAAGGAATTTTGGGGATATGGTATTGGAAGGAATCTTTTAGACGAATCTCTAAAATGGGCTGATTCTACTGGTATCAGGAAAGTAACGCTTAGTGTTTTAGAAACCAATGTTACCGCCATAGAGCTTTACAAAAAATTCGGTTTTGAAGTAGAAGGCACACTAAAAAATGATAAGTTGCTTTCTGATGGACAATATTATCATACCATGATTATGGGAAGACTTTATGAAAAAATGTAATGAGTTTCAATAGTAATTTTTTTAGGGGATAGAAATGGAAAATATTACAATTAAACGGTATAATGGGTTAAGGTCTAAATGCTAGGAGGGGTTCCAATGCAGATGGGAGCATTTACTGTTTATCTTATATTAATCGCAGCCATTGTTCTTGATTTCTTTTGGCTTGATGTTGAACAAAAGAGATGGGGTTGGATGAAAAACTGGTCCAGGCTACATAAGGGTTTATTTTTCTCTGGATTTATTGCCGTAACTGCATGTATTTATGTTGGCTTAAGCTTGAATTATATGTAAAGAAAGCTCTCAATGTGATAGCTTTCTTTTTTTAAGTTAAGGAGGAACAATGGATCTTTTACTAAAAATTCTAGCCTATGTTGTATTTATTTTAGGATCCCTTTATTTTTTCTTTGGTAGAAGCAACCCTGAAAATAAGCAGAAAAGAAAGCATAGTAGATTTATCATGTTAGTAAGCATTGTGCCATTAAGCTACTACTATTGGTTCTCGAATTAAAGTAAAAAAAACGTTTATTAAGGATGGAAACATTTTTATTACAATATAGTGATAATCTATACATACGATTGTTATGATATGGTATTATTGCAAGGTAATTTTAGATATAACTAGGCTTTTTAAAGGGAAGTGTAATTCTTGTCTACGAAACTACTAAATAGTGAAAAATATAGCGCTGATTGTGTAAATTGTTTTGGGCTTTGTTGTGTGGCCTTACCTTATGCGAAATCAGCAGACTTTGCAAAAGATAAAGCTAGTGGATCTCCATGTGAAAATCTTCAAGAAGATTATCGCTGTAAAATTCATAAAAACTTAAGAAATACAGGATATCGCGGGTGTACAGTTTATGAATGCTTTGGGGCAGGACAGAAGGTTTCCCAAATATCATACAAAGGGAAAGATTGGCGTGAGCACCCAGCAATAGCAAAAGAAATGTACGATGTTTTTCCAATTATGCAGCAACTGCATGAAATGCTTTGTTACTTAACAGAAGCATTGCAGCGAGCAGAAGCTAAAGCAATTTATAAAGATCTAAGAGATATGATTGAGAAAACAGAGGCTCTCACTGCTCAAAATCCTAAGTCTATACTCGAGTTGAATCTCCATGTTCATAGAGCTGGTGTAAGTGAGTTACTACAAAAGGTAAGTGAGTTAGTTCGTTCACAAGTAAACAAAGCTGAAAAAAGACATGAAAAAAGAAGCGATTTTATAGGTGCAAAGTTAAGAAAAGCAAACCTAAAAGGAGCAAATTTAAGAGGAGCACTGCTAATTGCAGCTGATTTAAGAGAAGCTGATATGAGAGTAACTGACCTTCTTGGTGCAGATTTACGCGATGCTAACTTAAGTGGAGCAAATTTAATGGGATGTATTTTTCTAACGCAAGCTCAAGTAAATTCCGCTAATGGAAATCGTGATACGAGGTTACCACTTGGTTTAAAAACACCAGATCATTGGGTGGTGAAATAGTAATGTAATCACGATCTGCAATTTATATGATAATAATAATATTATGTTAACTAAAATATCATCTTCGTTATTTTACGATAATTAAGATGGAGTTTTATCAAAGACCTTTTGCCAAGTAAAAGGAGTGAACATATGGCTAGCAAAACATGCTTAATAACTGGTGGAAATTCGGGGATTGGAAAAGCTGCAGCCATTCAACTAGCAAAACATGGTTTGAAAATTATTATCGGTTGCAGAGATGAAAATAGGGGTTTGGTTGCATTAAAAGAAATTAAGGAGAAAAGTAATAGCAATTCTGTGGAATTATTACTACTAGATATGAGTTCTCAACGTTGTATTAGATCTGCAGTTAATAAATTAATATCTAATCACAGCCAAATCGACATTCTTATTCATAATGCAGCTGATTTTGATATTAGTAGAAAAGCACCTCAATATTCAGATGAAAACATTGAAACTGTTTGGGCAACAAATCACGTTGGACCTGTTTTGTTGACAGAATTATTACTAGATAAACTAAAACAAAGTGAACAAGGTCGAATTATTACAATTGCTTCACAAGGATTAGTTTTACACCCGTTTTTAAAAATCAATTTTGCTAATCCTGAATTTACCAATGAAAAATTCCGAGTTGAAACAGCGTATTATCAATCAAAACTTGCTCAGGTGATGTATACATATTGGCTTTCCGATAAGTTGAAAAACACAAAAATTACAGTGAATTGTATAAGAGTTACCAATGTGAAAATAGATATTGAACGTTACCCAAACTTATCTCAACTGATGAAACTTATGTATTCAATAAAAAGTAAGTTTTCCATCTCTCCAGATGAAATGGCTCAAACCTACTTATATTTAGCAACATCTCCTGAGTTACAATCAGTTACCGGAAAATACTTTGACGAAAAAAATAGACTAGTAACTTCATCAACGTTCAGCAAAGATAAACATCAGATTGAGAAATTAATGGAACTAACCGCTAAGTATATTTAATGACTCAAAATCTTGATCATTTTTACTAGAAGATTATTTGCTGTAACATGTTAAAAAATTTGGAGAAATAAGTCAGTATATGCGCTTACCCAGGAAATGATGCAATCTATAAAATGGTACAAGGGTAGAAATTAACGGCATTATTATGGAAACGTTTAATTTTTTAGTATGAAATAACAGAAAATAGTACTCAATAGTTTAAACAAGAATATTCTTAAAATAACTGTTGAAGTTCACGCTAACTGTGTTAAAATGTATTTAATTCAAAAGGCTATGTGTAACTGGCGAAACGCGGATAACCGTGAGGGAGCACATAGTGTCGAAGCCGTTCGCCTGGGCAAAGGTAAGGGAAATCTTCCCTTGCCTTTTTCTGTTTAATAGGAGAGGATAATTCGAGTAAACTATGTTATAATTCCATTATTCTATTAAAATGAAAATATTCATAAAATTTGAAAACTTACCTGATGAAAAGAGGAGATCGAAAGATGAGTACAACAACATTAGAAAAAGTAAAGACAATTAAAACGTTAAATAACATTGCAGAAGTTGGTTTAAATGTATTTAACAAAGGTAATTACACTATCGATAATAATAGTGAAAATCCTGATGCAATTGTTCTTCGCAGCTTTAACATGCATTCAATGGAATTTGCAAACAACTTAAAAGCTATTGCACGTGCAGGTGCGGGCGTAAACAATATTCCAGTTGATAAATGCACAGAGCAAGGTATTGTTGTATTCAATACTCCTGGTGCGAATGCAAATGCAGTAAAAGAAATGGTTCTAACTACGTTAATGGCTTCTTCACGTAATCTATTTGCAGGTGTTGAATGGACGAAAACATTAGATGGTGAAGGCGAACAAATTCCTAAGCTTGTCGAAGCGGGCAAAAAACAATTTGTTGGGAAAGAGATTAAAGGTAAAACGCTAGGAGTAATCGGTTTAGGCGCGATTGGTGCGCTTGTAGCTAATGATGCTCTTGGACTAGATATGGATGTTATCGGATTTGATCCATTCATTTCTGTAGATACTGCTTGGAATTTATCTCGTAAAGTTCAACGCGCAATGAGCCTTGAGCAACTTTTTGCTAACTCTGATTATATTACAGTACACGTTCCACTAACTAACGACACAAAAGGTATGTTTAATCAAGAAACATTCAGCATCATGAAACAAGGTGTTCATATTATGAACTTCTCACGTGGTGAGTTAGTGAACGAAGATGATATGAAGATAGCATTAGAAAGTGGAAAAGTAGGTAAATATGTAACAGACTTCCCTAATCAAAACATCTTAAAAATGACAAACGTTGTACCTATTCCACATCTAGGGGCATCTACAAAAGAATCTGAAGAAAATTGCGCGATTATGGCAGCACGTCAAGTGAAGGAATTCTTAGAAACAGGAAACATTCGTAACTCAGTTAACTTCCCGAATGCGTCTCTTCCATATACAGGAAAACGTCGTGTAGCAACTTTCCATAAAAACGTGCCAAATATGGTTGGCCAAATAACTCAAGCTATTTCAAGCTATAACTTGAACATTGCAGACATGGTAAACAGAAGCCGTGGTGAGTATGCGTACACAATGATTGATATTGACAACGAAGTAAATGGTGACATTATCCCTAAACTAGAAGAGAAAATCACTCAAATTGAAGGTATTGTGACAACTCGTTTAATCTAATAAAAGCTATTTTTATTAAAGGTTGCTGTTAAACAGCAGCCTTTTTGTGTTTGAAAAAGTCACTTTAGAGGAAGTAATGTTTGTTTTTTTGTAAAATATAAGCAATAAGACCACAATTGGTTGTAAGGAAGTGATATAAATGTGCTTAATTAATTTTGCTTACAAAATAGATCCTGTTTATCGTCTAATACTTTCTGCAAATCGAGATGAATTTTATAAACGATCTACAGCGCAAGCTGGGTTTTGGGAAGATGCCCCATATATTTTAGCTGGAAGAGACTTAGAAAAAATGGGAACATGGATGGGAGTTACAAAAAACGGTCGTTTTGCAGCACTTACGAATTACAGAGAACCGGTAAAAGAAAATAAACAGCTACGATCTCGGGGGGAACTAGTGAGCAAATTTCTGCAATTCAATGAAAATCCCAAGGACTACTTGGATAACATTCAAGAAAATCGTGAACATTATCCAGGATTTAATTTACTTGTTGGAAATCAAGATGCACTTTACTATTATTCAAACGTAGAAAATGAAATAAAATTACTTCAACCGGGTTTGTATGGATTAAGTAATTCTTTACTTGATACACCATGGCCGAAAGTTCGTAAAGGGAAGGAAGGTTTACAAAGTTGCTTAAATCAAGCAGGTGAAAAATTGACAGAGTGTTTGTTTTCAAGCCTACAATATGCAGATCCAGCTGCCGATTCAGAATTACCAAGTACAGGTGTATCTATCGAATGGGAGCGAAAGTTATCTCCATTATTTATAAGAACACCGGATTATGGTACAAGATCTTCGACAGTACTTTACATGAAGAATGAGGAAGTTAAATTTGTTGAAAGGACATATATTGGGGGTCAGGTCAAGGAAAAAGACTTCGAATTTCAAATTGAAAAGTAGTAAGCATAAAATTTTTTTTCTTCGATTTAAATTGGTACGATAGTAAAGAACTTGATGAAGAAAGGACAATTACTATGTCAAATATACAAATACCTGTTTCTGTTTTGAATTTGGTGCCTATTCGCAAAGGACAGGAAGCTAAAGATGCAATCGATTCGATGGTTGATTTAGCGCAGGCAACAGAAAAAATGGGTTACTCACGATATTGGATTGCAGAGCATCATAATACATCAACACTTGTTAGTTCTGCTACATCCATTTTAATTAAACATACTCTAGAAAACACGGAAAGAATTCGTGTAGGATCGGGAGGAATTATGCTACCGAACCATTCTCCACTGGTTGTTGCTGAACAATTTGGAACAATGGCTACTATTTATCCAAACCGTCTCGATTTAGGTTTAGGTCGTGCACCAGGCACAGATATGATGACAGCAAGTGCACTAAGACGATCACAAAACGATTCAGTTTATACGTTTCCGGAAGATGTTAACTCATTACTTACTTATTTTGGTCCGGTGGAGCGCCAAGATTATGTGAAAGCACATCCAGGAGTTGGGACAAACATTCCTATTTATATTCTTGGTTCTTCAACAGATTCTGCATACTTAGCAGCTAAACTAGGCTTACCATATGTATTTGCTTCACATTTTGCTCCACGTTACATGGAGGAAGCCATTTCCATATATCGAGCAAGATTCCAGCCGTCTGAATATTTAGATAAACCTTATATGATGGTATGTCTAAATGTGATTGCAGCTGAAAGTGACGAAGAGGCAAGAAGAGAACAAACTTCCATGCAGCAATTTTTCTTAAATGTTGTCCGCGGAACGCAGAATCCATTACTACCACCAGTAGAAAGTATGGAAGACTTATGGCAGCCTCATGAAAGAGAAATGGCTACATCTATGTCCAGTGTCACGTTGCTTGGTAGTAAGGATTCAATTCGTCAACAACTAACAAACTTTCAAGAAAAATATAATGTTGATGAAATCATGGCTGTTTCCTATATCTATGATCAAGACAAACAAAAACGTTCGTATGAGATTTTAAAAGAAGTGGTAGATGGTAAGTAAGAAATGTGAAATAAACTAGGATGATAAGAAATAGGGATGGTCCTTGGCCATTCCTATTTTTCTGCTTTAAATAATAAATTTAATGTTGTTGAACAAGATATTTAAGTTTAGAAATAATGTTAAAGGAGAGAAGGTTAATTTACTATTTACCTTTAAGTAAAAGTACTTATAAAAAGAGAAATATCATTCTTTTTGCTATAATTCTAATTATCCATAAAAGTAGGAGGAACAACAATGGAAATAGGAGTAAGTACCTTTGTTGAAACAACACCAGATTTGAAAACAGGCAAGGCGATAAGTCATGCTGAGAGAATACGAGAAGTCGTAGAGGAAATTGTCCTCGCAGATTCAGTTGGACTAGATGTATTTGGAGTAGGTGAACATCATCGTGAAGATTTTGCATCTTCCAGTCCAGCAGTCATTCTATCGGCTGCTGCCTCGCAAACAAGGAACATTCGTCTAACAAGTGCGGTTACGGTGTTATCATCAGCTGATCCAGTTCGGGTTTTTCAAGACTTTGCGACACTTGATGCCATTTCAAATGGACGAGCAGAAATTATGGCAGGAAGAGGTTCTTTTATTGAATCATTCCCTTTATTCGGTTTTGATTTAAAAGATTATGATGAATTGTTCGAAGAGAATCTTGCATTATTATTAAAAATTCGTGAATCTGAGAAGGTATCATGGAAAGGCGGACATCGCCCAGCTATACATAACCGAGGTGTTTATCCCCGACCAGTTCAAGATCCTTTACCAGTTTGGATAGGAAGTGGAGGGAATTCTGAATCTGTTATTCGTGCAGGTATTCTGGGGTTACCGCTCGTATTGGCGATTATAGGGGGAATGCCCGTACAATTTGAGCCACTTGTACAATTGTATAAAAAGGCTGTTGCTCATGCTGGCCACGACATTTCAAAGTTAACCGTTGCCTCACATTCTCATGGGTTTATTGCAGATACAACAGAAGAAGCAGCCGATAAATTTTTCCCATCAACACAATATGTGATGAACAAATTAGGAAAAGAACGTGGCTGGAGTCCGTATACAAGAGGAAGCTTTGATATGGCTCGAACACTTGAGGGTGCTCTGTATGTTGGAGATCCAAAAACGGTTGCTGAGAAAATCATTTACCTACGAAAAAATGTAGGAATCACTCGTTTTATGTTACATGTACCTGTTGGAAGCATGCCTCATGATGATGTAATGAGAGCGATTGAACTATTAGGTAAAGAAGTAGCTCCTATGGTACGCTCAGAAGTTACAAAGTGGGAGAAACAAGAAAGCGGAGAATAGCTTGGACTACTCTATTGTCCGAGAAATATCTGTGCTCAAAATAAAGCAAACCTCTATTCATTCATGAGGTTTGTTTTATTTTGAAGATTAGGGAAAATTTACTTGGTTTTGCGTTTACTTTGAAACAAAAAAGGATACGTCATTTTTACTAAAAGGATCAGTTTTGAAGTACAAAATACGAAGTAACATTGTTTTTCAAATAGTAATTCTCACCAGGCTTAAAAAACGATTTGGCAAGGAAATCAGCTGCTAAAATAAGCGGAGAAATTTCTCTTAATGTGTTAAAAGCATGAAAAATAGATTAAATAGACGGAAAAATTCCACCTATTTAATCGAATAAGATGAAAATGGACCATTTTTCTTTGCTTAAACGGAAAAATTCCGCTTATATCGTCCAAACCAAGTTCCATTCTTCATTTAAACGGAAAAGATCCGCTTATATTGATCCGCCTCTTGGACATTGGTGTGCTATTCGAAAACCTAACTCGTTCCATTTTACTGAATCTTTTTAGCAATCTATAACTACGATGATAGTAGTTTCTTTTTAATAGTTGAATATATTCCTGAACTAAACAATAATAATGCTGCTATGATGAATGAAAAACTAACAGAGTACAGCTCTGTTAAAAATCCAAAAATAACAGAAGAAACAGCAAAAACAAGAGAAAGCAATGCACCTTGTGCTGCATAAATTTTAGGTAATTGATGAATTGAAGCAGCTCTTTGTAAAGACGTTTGTAAGGAAATGCTTTTTACCTGCTCTAAAAATCCACATAATGCTGAAAGAAAGAGGGCTGCTATTGGTGATGAATTTAAACCAAAGGTAAGTGTGCCTAGACAAATTCCGAATGAAGAAATAATGATCACATAAGGAAGATGCAAATCAACAACCTCGGCAAACTTCACCGCAAAAAGCCCTCCAATAACAAGACCAAGAAAAAAGGTCGCATTAATATAACCCCACCATGACTGATCTTTTCCTAGGATCTCTGCCACATAAACATAAAGAATCGCTGCTATCCACACTGCACTTGCAATATATTCAAAAACATAAATCAAATGAATTGAACGTATTGACGGGATTTTCCAAATGAAAAGCCAACCTTCTTTTAGTGATTGCCACTTAGATTGCACCGTTGTATTGTCTTCCTCACCAATTTGTTCAGTATTATCTTTGAGCAATCTCATAAAAAAAGTAGAAATAACAAATAAACATAGAGTGAGCCAAATCATTTGATTTCCGCCAATTAGAGCAACTAATATTCCGCCAGATGCCCATCCTCCGAGTTGAACAGTTTGATCCAAAGTAGCAACAAAACTGTTCGCTTTTATTAAATCATCTCTATGGACAAGACGAGGTAGCATTGCATCTCTCGCAGGTGTTGCCCATCCATCTAAAAAAGAAATACAAAATACAAGAACAAAGGTGATGACGAGATTCCATGAGAATGTGATTGTTACCATTTGCATTGTGAAAAGTAACAATGTCTTAGCTAACTGTGAAAAAACTAATAGCGACTTTAATCGATATTGATCCAAAAGCAGCGGTGCAATAAAGCCACTAATGAATTTTGCAACAGTGATGATAAACGGTACAACCGCTAAATACATAGCTGAACCTGTTTGCTCATGAATAATGGCCATAAGCCCAACAATGTAAAACACATCACCACTGTTTGCTAGTAACTGTCCGAGCCAAAGGTGTCTAAAAGATGTTGTTTCCATTTTTCTACCTCACTTATATTCAATTTTAGTTTTGGGTAGAAAAACAGCTACATCTTTTAGCCCCCTACTGTGATTTATACAAAATTATAATACAGAAACACACCACCTGAAAAGCAGTACTTGTCAAATAAAGTGACTATTTGTGTACCTTTACTGACTAAAATAGTGACGATCAGCTACTAGTTGAGTATGACTTTTTTTCAATAATATTAGAAATATAAAGTGCAGTTAGAAAAATCTGCTTAATAAATTATCGTGTAAAGGAAGGAAAGCAAATGAAAAAACTTATGTTAATTACTGGAATTTCAATGGCATTTATTTTAACCGGTTGTTCAGTTGACTTAGATATGTCAACTTCGGAAACGGAAGAATTTGCAATGGAAGTGGAAAAATTGGCTGATGTGTTTATGGATACAAAAGGAGAACTGGAATCCTTAAAGGAAAACAAGTCATTATCGGAGGAGGATGAGCAATTAATTTCTAAACGAGTTGATGAACTTATTGATCAAATTGATGAATTTAAAGAGGAGAATTCATCCATTGTTGCAAAATTCGCTCAAAACGTAGCGGAAGAAAAATTGAACGAAAAAGAAGAGATATTAAAAAATATCAAAGATAAAATTAAAAATCAGCAAGTAGAGATGTCTGATTTAGATACGATTATAGAGGTAGTTTCTGCGGATGTTGAATGGAAGTTATTTGAATAGATAAAGAGACCGGTGACTGTGTGTGATGTGCACCCCAAAAGTTAGACGAACCAATTCTAACTTTTGGGGTGTTTTTTACTGATTGATTCTCTAATAATAAAAGTCTTATAGAAGAAATGAGAGGACATTGTTGTATTTTGTCGCATTGATATAGGTATATATTCCTAGTTATCATTTCTTTCATAAAATAAAAGGATCATAGGAGTTATTATCTCTAAAACATTTTTAGTATATAGATATAGTGTTCCTTTTTTTAAGTTTAATACAAATTTCGAGCTTACGAGTAATTTTGTTGAATATTGTAGAGGTCATCAATCGTGTTTTCGACAACACTATATTTATAGGAGGAAAACGACCAATTGTTAAGAATGTGTAAATATGACTAAATTTAGAGTGTTCAAGTTTTACAATCGTAGTATTTTTAGACTATGATAAATGAGTGAGCAATAATTTTTCACTAAAATAATAGGATAGAATTGAGGATAATTATTATGCTGGTATCTAAATTAGCAAGCGTTTCCAAATCATCCCATGTTTTAGACGAAGTTTCAGTTCTAAGTGCAATCGAGAAATCAGTTGCAATGATTACATTTGATCCGCATGGAAAAGTATTATGGGCAAATGAAAACTTCGCGAAAACAATGGAATATCAAATGTCAGAAATGCCTAATCTGTTGCATAAACAGTTTTGCACAGAAGAATTTTCTAGAGGAAGAGAGTACCTGGAATTTTGGAGAAATTTACGGAAAGGGAAAAGCTTTCAAGAAAAAATACAGCGTGTAACGAAAACAGGTCGACATATTTGGCTTGAAGCAACTTATTCACCAGTATTAGATGAATATGGGGTGGTACAAGGTGTTGTCAAAATTGCTACAGATATTACAATACGAGAAAAACATACAGTAGAAGTTGCATCACGATTAAAGCAAATGTCCGCTGATCTTTTAGATCGGGCAGAAGAAGGAATTTCTACAAGTGAAGACGTTGCAGATGCGAATGCTGAGCTTGTCTTACAATCAGGTGAAAACTTAGAAATTTTAAAAATATTAAAACAGAAAGCTTCTTCTATTGAAAACATCACGAAAACAATTCGTGAAATTGCTTCACAAACTAATCTTTTAGCTTTAAATGCAGCGATAGAAGCAGCTCGTGCCGGGGAACATGGAAGAGGATTTAACGTTGTAGCAGATGAAGTTCGAAAACTAGCAAATCGTGTACAAGATTCTGTTCAAGAAGTTAATGCACATATCGAAGGAATTACAGGTGAAATTGTTAAAATCAGTGATGTAACACAGCGTTCACAAACAGGAATAACAAGCAGTCAAACATTGATTGAGCAAGCAATGCAAGAGTTTAAAAACATATGCATGTCAGCACAGCAATTAGATGAACAAGCTAGAACATTTAAGGAAATGCTTTGATTTTAAATATACTATCTTGTTTATTTAATGATCTGTTTATAGGAAGTTTACCTCTTAATTTACGATGAGGTAAGCTTTTTTTGGTTAATAATGACAACTTCTTCTTTTCCTTTTTTCATAGCTTGCTATACTAAAGGTAGATGACAAAAGTTCTATTATTTAGAGAGAGAAGGACCGCCAGTGAGTAGATCCATTTTAATTGTTGATGATCAACCAGAGATTACCGAATTGCTCAGCCTTTATCTAAAAAAAGAAGGCTTTCATATTATTGAGGCACATGATGGAATGGATGCATTTCAACTAATTGCAAAAGAACAAATCGATTTAATGCTTGTGGACATTATGATGCCGATCATTGATGGTTATCAACTTATTAAAAAAGTGAGAGAAACGATACAAATTCCGATTATTATTATTTCGGCAAAACAAGAAGATCAAGACAAGATAGAAGGTCTTAGTTTAGGAGCGGATGATTTTATTCAAAAGCCATTCAATCCTTTGGAAGTTGTAGCAAGAGTTCAAGCTCTTTTAAGAAGGAGCTATAACTATTCCTTAGAAGCAAAAACACAACTAGAAGATCATGATTCACGAAAAATAGTTGTTGGAAATCTCACACTAGATGAAAATTCGTTTTCGATCATAAAACAAGAAAGGGTCATTCAGTTAACGAAAATTGAATATAGAATTCTTGAGTTGTTAATGGATTATCCTGGAAGAGTTTTTACCAAGCAGCAAATTTTTGAAAGAGCATGGAATGATTATTACATCGGTGGTGAAGAAGATAACACCATTAATGTTCATATCTCAAAGCTAAGGGAAAAGATTGAAGAAAATCCGAAAAAACCAATCTATATAAAAACTGTTAGAGGATTGGGATACAAGTTTGAAAAATAGACTTTATAGGCCTTTTAGGTCTATTTTTTTGAGGTAGGGATGAATTTGAGTTTTAAGCTATTTCCAAAGGAAGAAGGATTTCATCCATATATGTATATTGCTAATATGTGTATTCCTTTTTACTTTTTGTTACAAGAACCTTCAAATAAGCTGTACCCTGGTTTATTGTTAATGCTTGCATTTATGATCATCTACAGGCAGATATTTTGGAGTGAAAAATTAGTAAAATATTTATTAACAAGTGAGATCATCATTACTCTTATTTTTGCATATTTTTACAACCCTATGTATTTATATATCATTTTTGTGTTTGTGTACCTGTTTGTGCGATTGCCATTAAAGTGGATGTACGGTTTATGTGGACTTTTTACATTATTTAGTATTACCCTTATCTATCAAGAAATTTTTCCAGATCAACTGTATTTATTGATAAGCTTTTTGCCTCCATTATTTGGTGGAGGAATATTACCGTTTATTATGAGAGCATCGCTTAGATACAAAGAATTAAATGAAGATTTGAAGCGATTAATGGAAGAAAAAGAACAACTTGAAGAAAGTAAAAAAAGAATGTTGGCAGATCTTTCTCATGATTTAAAAACACCAATGACGACTATTCAAGGATATTCAAAAGCATTATATGAAGAACTTGTGGATGATGAAGAACAAATAAAACGGTACTTAAAATATATTCATAACAAATCTGTGAGAGTAACAACATTAATTGATGAGCTTTTTATGTTTTCAAAATTGGAAACACCGGACTCCCAAATGAATATTGAGAAAAAAGATCTTTGTGAGTTTTATAGAGAAGTTATAGTAGAATATTATCAGTTATTCGCAGATAAAGAAATGGAGCTTCTCATTGACATTCCAACTAGTAAATTGATGTATGAATTTGACACTAAACTCTTATACCGCGCTATTTCAAACTTGTTAGAAAACACTGCTAAGTACAATCCCGAACACACAACAGTGTTTATTTCACTAACAAAAAATGTGAATTCTGTTACTCTTGAAATTGGTGATGACGGATTAGGCATTAAAGATGACTTGGTCAATACATTATTTGATCCTTTCGTAAGAGGAGATCAAAGTAGAAAGAATGACGGCGGCTCTGGATTAGGATTAGCTATTACAAAAAAAATTATCGAAAAGCACGAAGGAAAGGTCACCCTAGATACAAAACCAAAGCGTGGGAAAACGAATTTTATCATCGAACTTCCTGTTAAAGAGGTATAGCACATGCTGTTTTGAAGAATTTGTTAGGTTGAACCTAACAAAGGAATAATGTGATTCTAAAAAATAGTATGCTAGATCATTTAATATGTAGCATACTATTTTTAGAGTTAGGCGAAGAAACTTCCTAAGGCAACTATTGAGTTCAATAGTACATGAAGAACAATTGGTACAGAAAGTCGATTAGTAATATAGTAACTAGTTGAAAAAATTAAAGACGATAGAAATAAATTTGGAAAGCCTATTAAAGTAAAATGCCATGCTGCAAATAAAATAGAAGTTAGAACTATGCTTAGAGCAGCATTTGTTTTTTTATAGAAAAAAGTTTGTATATGTCTTCTAAAAACAACTTCTTCAAGAATAGGAGCAATAATAACAGTAATGATTGCTACTAGGGGTACCGCTTTTATCAGATTATCTGTATTAGAGTTCGATAGCGTAACACCTAAGTATTCTTTAATGTTTGTAATAATCAGAGTCCCTATGATTAATAGAATAAAGCCTATTAACACAACAAGAATAGAAACGATAACAGATCTCTTTATAGTAAATGGAGATTCTCTCAAATCTTCTTTTGATAAAAATAAAACGATACTGAGCAAAACAGGAAAGAGTATCAGATTTAAAATAGCCTTCGAATAGGAATCAAATTCAATTAATACCCCCAACAAACTCATCATACTTAACAATCCAAAATAAACAAATAATGAAGAAATACTACTTTTACTCACAGTTGAAATCTCCTAACATGTTATAGACCTATTGTAAAATAATACCATAGTGTATTGTTTTTTGTATATCAAATCATTTATCAACTAGTTATGTATTTACAACATTAAACTTGTTTCTTGGTGCAAATTTGAAATTAGCGCCACAAAATTAAACAACTTAACATGAGTGTTTTACCTCCTAATTTCTACTAACTACCATTGAATCAACTCCTGTAAGTTTAATAATAAAATATGGTTGGATTAAGATTTAATTAAGATTTCATTTGTAAGATAAAGGTATAAGTTAAGGACAGAACAAAAGGAGTTGTGAAGATGGTAAATGTAATTGAACTAGAACATATTGCAAAAAGCTATGGTGATGTTAGAGCGGTAGACGGGATCTCTCTTCAGGTTAAAAAAGGGGAGGTACTTGGTATTATCGGGGCAAATGGAGCTGGAAAATCAACCACACTAGAGATGATGATGGGGCTTAGAAAGCCGGATTCTGGAACAGTGAGGGTTTTAGGAAAGGATATGGTATCAGCTTCAAATGAAATGAAACAAAAAATCGGGATACAGCTTCAACAAACAGCACTTTATGATCGGATAAAAGTAAAAGAGGCACTAACTCTATTTAGTTCTTATTATGACAAAAGAAGAGACTTAAAAGAAATAATTGCAACACTTGAACTTGAGCCTTATCTCAATAAATATATTAAAAACTTATCAGGCGGCTGGCAGCAGCGCACGTCGCTAGCGCTTGCGTTAGTAAACGACCCTGAAATTATTTTCTTAGACGAACCAACTACAGGGTTAGATCCACAGGCACGACTTGAATTATGGAAAGCTATTAATATGTTTAGAGGGGAAGGTAAAACAATTATTCTCTCGACTCATTATATGGATGAAGCACAAAGACATTGTGATCGAATTGCGATCATCAAACAAGGAAAACTTGTTGCATGTGATGAGCCTACTCAGTTAATTCAATCATTAACTTGTAAAGGCTCAATGGAAGATGTTTACTTACAATACGCGGTAGGGCAATAAAGGAGGAGTTAGAATGCAATCAGTTATTACACATACAAAAATGGAATTAACATTATTTTTTCGTGAAACACTAGCGTTACTTTTTACGTTTATTGTTCCAGGAGTTAGTTTTGTTGTCTTTGGGTTAATGTTTCAAACAAACTCTTATGATGGGTTGGATTATTTTCAGGCTTATATTCCAAGTATGATTGCGATTATTATTTTTACAACTGCTTTTTTCTCCATAGGGCTTCAAGTTGTGATAGATCGTGAAAAAGGAGTATACAAGCGGCTTAAAGGAACGCCAATTAATCAGAATGCGATTTTCACGGCAACTATTATTAAAGGATTTTTTGCGATTTATGTAGGAGTAATAGAAATTTTGCTTATATCCAAGTTTGGATTTGATACGAATTTAACAAAGAGTCCCATCGAATTTTTGATTTCATTAACATTTTGCTCAATCACATTTTTTTCAATAGGATTTCTCGTTTCCAGCCTAGTGAAAAGAATGCAAACAGCATTAGGAATTGCAATGGTCGCCATGTATCCAATGATGTTTTTATCAGGTGCAACACTTCCGCTTGAAGCTCTACCAGAAATTTTACAAAAAATAGCTGTCTTTGTTCCTTTAACTTATGTTGTAAATGTGTTGAGAGACGGCTGGAATGGGACACTTTTCACAACTCAGTCTTTGGATGATATGGGGGTTTTAGCTGTGATTTTAGTTGCTTCATCAATCATTGGTATAAAATTTTTCAGGTGGACTGATTGAACTACCAAAAAATTGATAGTAAATATAAAATTAGAAAATTTACAAAAAAGCAGTTGAAGATTTACAAACTCCCTTTAAAGTGAGAATTGACACTTATTTATGGGAGTTTTTTGTATGAAAACAAACGTTTTGCCGCATTAGCTTTCTGTATAACAGTCACAGTTCTCATCGTTTTGAATTTTACAGATTTAAGTTCAAAGAAAGTAAAATCTCCTCCTAATACAAACCAATTGATTGTTGCACACCGTGGTGCTTCAGGACTTGCACCTGAACATACACTTGCTTCTTATGAGCTAGGTGAGAAGGTAAACGGAACTTATATAGAAATAGACCTTCAGATGACAAAAGATGGTCATCTTGTTGCCATGCATGATGAAACGGTGAATCGGACAACAAATGGAACTGGATTCGTTAAGGATATGACATTGAATGAAATTAAAAAATTGGATGCAGGTTCGTGGTTTAATTACATGTACCCGCAATATGCGAACTAAGCTTATAAAGGATTGGTAGTACCTACACTGGAAGAAATTTTTCAAACGTTTGGAAATGAAGCCAATTATTATATTGAAACAAAATCACCAATAAAATACCGAAATATGGAGGGAAAACTACTAGAACTTCTAGATCTCTATCAACTTTCAAGCCATAATGATGATACTAACCATGTGATTATCCAATCATTCAGTTCAGAAAGCTTAGAAAAAATTCACGAGCTAAACCCTAACATCCCTTTAGTTCAGCTTCTAGCTTATAGAGGAAATGCTACTATTTCGAATAAACAGCTAGCTGCTATTAAAAAATACGCAATCGGAATAGGTCCAAACTTTAAATCTATTGATCAAACTTACGTAGAAAAGGTTAGAAAAAGTGGACTTGACATTCATCCTTACACAATAAATGAGGAGGAAGAAATGGAAAAAGCATTGTTATGGGGAGTTACCGGTGGATTTACGAATGATCCTGAACTTTTTCAAAATGTATTAAATACATTTAATCGTAGGGAAAACGTTTGTGGTAAATATTAAAAAATAATGCATAAATCACTCCTGTTAGTTTTTTTACATTTCCTGGGTTAATATATGCGATAGTTGCCTTGATTCAACGGCGTGTGTCCATATTTTTATATTTGTTAATAGGATTAATTAATATTTTATAAATCTGGAACTATTTATCACTCCATTCGTATGTAATAGTAGATCATAAAAATAGAAGTTAGAGAATAAAAAAGGAGAGAATAAAATGAGTATTGCTCCAAAAATAACTGAATGCTCAAAATGTGGCGGAAAAGAGTTAGGAAAAGGAAAACATAGTGGTTATGCTGTAATGTACCCTATGAATAAAATGAGTTTAGGTTCAGATATTGAATACATTATTTGTACAGATTGTGGTTTTATACTTGAAAGCTATGTGAAAAAGCCGGAGAAATTTAAGGGAAGTATTTATTAAGTTGCTATTCATCTACTTGACAATCAGTCTCTAAATACCTAGTCACATATTATATTTTGACTAGGTAATTCCTATACATACGATTAAATTATTGATTTCTTTTCCTATATTTGGTGAAATAAAGATGTATATAAAATATTTCTTTATTGTGGAGGGGAAAAGAATGGAATTTAATCAGGTGCTTAAGAAACGTAGAGAAATTACAAGTTTTTTAGAAGAAAAAATTCCAAAAGAAGTGATGGAGGAAATTCTTAATCAAGCTTGTCTAGCCCCGACTGGTAACAACTTGCCTTCTAGAGAATTTGTTGTTGTAACAAATCGAGAGACATTAGATCTTCTTTATCATACAACACCATATATGAAGTGGTTGAAAGAAGCACAAGGTGCCGTTATTGTTACAGGGCGTCCTGAAATTAGCAAGTATTGGCTGCAGGATGCATCGATTGCATGTAGTTATATTTGGTTATCAGCAGTTAACGAAGGACTTGGTTGTGCTTTTGGAGCTGTTTTTAATATGGAGGATGAAGTGAAATCAAAACAAGGAGAAGAGTATGTAAGAAAAATCCTTCACATCCCTTCTGATCGAAGGGTTATTGCGGTCTTAGGATTGGGGTATCAAAAAGAAGCCCCAAGTAAAAAGGATAGTACTCCAAAAAATGAACTCGTTCATTACGAAACATTTTAGTATGAGGATATTATGATGGTCGAAGAAGTAGGGATTTGTATTGAATGTAGTAAGACGATATATTGTATTGACGGTTTTTTAAATGGAAAGCTAAACGATCAAGCGAAGCTATTTTGTTTTCAATGTTTTGATGATAGCAAGATAAGTGATTCTAAAATAAAAGATTAATATCAAAAATCCCCACAATTGTGGGGATTTACTTTTACCAAACGTAAGCACCTTCGCAAGTATCAGGCTTTGGTTCATAGTAGCAATGTTGTTTGTATTGTCCTGTGATTGGTTGATCGTACCATGTAGGTGGACATGCAGCATAAGGATTAAAGTACCAAAGTGCAAACTTTGAAGGATGCTCTCTCCAATAATCAAGATTTTGTTTAGCTAATTTTTTTTCTATACCTCTTGCTCTTTGGTAAAAAACATTTCCTTTTTGAACGGCTTCAAAAGAATAATTTCCTCCCTGAACCTGGTAAATAACATCTCGAACTGATCGTAAGTCTTTAAAATCTAAGCAATTAGCCTTTAGTCGATTAACAATAACATTGCCAACCATCAGCATTCCTAGTTTGCCTTCACCTTCTGCTTCTGCTCTCATCATCCTTGCCATTAAATCGATGTCACTCTCGGTGTATTTTACTCTTGGCATTTTTATCACCTCTATAAGAATTGTATTAAAAAACGCCAACAAAAATGTAAGGTTTAGATAATTTTTATAAATATGGTATGGACATTTTTTTAAAAGATTATGTTTAATTCTATTTTAAGAGATTTTTAAAAGAACTTTCTTTAAAAAGCAGGAACTATCTAAGTTAAATATAATTTTATTACTTGAGAAGAAATAGGAAGGGAGCAGAATATGGAAACGGCAAAAAAAGCAGGATCGAAAGCAAAGAAGCAAACGAACATAACACAAATTTTACGCGCTTTATTTTTTATTATCCTATGTTTATTCATTGTGAACATATATTATCTATCTACAAAGGACCAATTGGTTCCACAAATCCTTAAAGCATACTCTGCATTTGTAAACTTTAGTCTATCCATCCCAACACCTATTCTTATGTTAATTGGTTATTCAATCGTTATTTTTTTTATTGGTTATTTTGTAGGAGTGAAAAAGAAAAAATAAAAGAGGGTAATTTTAATGAAAATAATTCATGGTAAAACATTAGAAGAATGGAAAAGAGACAATCCCAATCTACATACAATAATGGAAACAGAGGAAACATTTTGGAGGAATCCTAAATATAAAGATTTTGAAGAAGCTGTATCCAAACTTTCCATTACACTGGATGATGTGAAGGAAGCGGAAGAAAGGCTAATAAGATTTGCACCATATCTTATCAAGGCTTTCCCAGAAACAGAAGAGGCTAATGGAGTGATTGAATCGCGAACTATTCGTATTCCTAAAATGAAAAAGGCGATGGAGAACCTCTATAATATGCAAGTAAATCAAGAAGTTTTTCTGAAAGCTGACAACTTGTTACCTATTTCAGGTTCCATTAAAGCTAGAGGTGGAATTTATGAAGTATTAAAATATGCTGAACGCATTGCTATAGACAACGGAATGTTATCATATGATGACGATTACTCTATATTAACTAACAAATCGTTTGGAGAATTATTTTCACAATATTCCATCGCAGTAGGTTCGACAGGTAATCTCGGACTTAGTATAGGAATCATAAGTGCCAAATTAGGGTTCAACGTATATGTTCATATGTCAGCTGATGCAAAAGAATGGAAAAAAGACTTATTAAAAGAAAAAGGCGTTACTGTTATTGAGTATAATTCCGACTATAGTAAAGCTGTTTCTGAAGGAAGAAGGCAAGCTCAAGCAAATGAGAATATGCATTTTATAGATGATGAGAACTCGAAAGATCTGTTTTTAGGATACGCAGTCGCAGCGCTGCGATTACAAAAGCAATTAGAAGAGTTAGGGATAGTAGTTAATGAAGAAAATCCGTTGTTCGTCTATTTACCTTGTGGTGTGGGGGGAAGTCCAGGTGGAGTTGCTTTCGGATTAAAATTGATTTTTAAGGATTCTGTGCATTGCTTCTTTGCAGAGCCAACTCATTCTCCAGCAATGCTTTTAGGTTTATTAACTGGACTACATGAGAAAGTTTCTGTCCAAGATTTTGATATTGATAATATCACAGAAGCTGACGGATTAGCTGTAGGCAGACCTTCAGGTTTTGTTGGAAAGCTTTTAGAAGAACTCATCAGTGGGGTTTATACTGTTGAAGATGAACATCTTTTTCAATTGCTTACTATGTTAGTTGACACAGAAAATATAAATTTAGAACCTTCAGCTTTAGCTGGATTTCCAGGTGTATTACACATCATTAATCAACCCGATTTTCAGTATCCTCACGCAACTCATTTGGTGTGGGCAACAGGAGGAAGCATGTTACCGGAAAAGATGAAGAAGGAGAACTATGAAAAGGGGAAAAGTTACATGGAAAAATAAATGATACACATAAAGGCCTTTAGAAAACATAACTGTAATTACCTGTTTATATAATTGGTATAACTTATATTCAAGTAGGAATATTAAGAATAATCGATTGCTGGGTAATGCAGGAGGACAGCCATGAAAAATGAAAAAATGAAGCAACTTGAAAATAACTTTGTTGGAATTATTATTGCCTTCATATTAGCTTATATTATTGGATCATTTATTTTTGGCTATGAACTGACGGATGGATTTATAGGTGGTTTTTTTCATAACTGATTTACCTGTTTGTACAGTAGTATTTGATTTTAAATATATTCAAAAAGCGTCCAGTTGCATCTTGTTCCAGGTCATCTGAACGCTTTTTATCTTTCAATTATTTAAGATTTTATGATTATTCTAGTGTTAATACAACACGTCCGTTAATTTGACCTTTTTCCATTCTTTCGAATACTTCATTGATGTTATCAAGTGGCTCTGTTGATATATTTGTTTTAACTTTTCCTTCTGCAGCAAACTGTACGGCTTCCTGGAGGTCTTTTCTTGTTCCAACAATTGAACCTTTTACAGAAACACCGTTAAGAACAGTATCAAAAATTGGAATTGGAAGCTCATCATTTGGAAGACCAACAACAACCAGAGTTCCACCACGCTTAACAGATCCGTAAGCTTGTTCAAATGCTTTTTTCGTTACCGCAACACTAATAGCTGATTGAACTCCACCTACTTTATCTTTAATTTCTTGAATAGGATCACATTTTAAGCCATTAATTGTTAAATCTGCTCCTAATTCGGATGCTAAATCAAGCTTGTCATCTTGAATATCTACAGCAATAACGTTGAAACCCATTGCTTTTGCATATTGTAAAGCAACATGTCCAAGGCCACCGATACCATAAATCGCTACCCAGTCACCAGGTTTAGCTTCACTTACTTTTAATGCCTTGTATGTTGTTACCCCAGCACAGAAAATTGGAGAAATTTCAGCAAGGTCAACACCAGAAGGTACTTTTACAACATAATTTGCAGGTGCTTTGCAATATTCTGCATAACCACCGTCAACGGAATAGCCGGCATTTAACTGTTCATGACAAAGTGTTTCTCTCCCTGTTAAGCAGTATTCACATTCACCACATGCAGAGTATAACCAAGGAATACCAACGATATCTCCAATTTTAATGGAAGTTACACCTTCTGCCACCTTTACGACTTCTCCAACACCTTCATGTCCAGGTACTAATGGAAGCTTTGGTTTTACCGGCCAGTCACCGTGTGCAGCGTGAAGGTCAGTGTGACAAACTCCACATGCTTTAATTTTTACTAAAATTTCGCCATACTCAAGAGTTGGGACTGGAATTTCTTTTACCTCTAGTTTTTGTTTGAATTCGTTTACAATTGCAGCTTTCATTGTTGTAGGAATAACTTGATTTGTTACTTGTTGGTCAACACTTGTTTTCATATTAAAGCCCTCCCTTTGTTTTTCGATAAACATATATGCAAGAGGTGTGCCAAGTTTTTTCTAAAGTTTGGACTTTCATAAAATATATGAATATATAAGGCTTGTTAGCTAGTTTTAAAATGTTATAGATTGAAAACAGGCCAAATTTTTGGCACAAAATAATCAAATTATTGGCGATGTTTCGTATTTTTGGTAATCGAAGAATTGAAAGAGGCATATTTGAGGTGGCTACTTATTTTAGGGAGGTTTATAAGGTTCCGAAGGTAATTTAAAACAAAAAAGCTTTTGTACAAAGTACAAAAGCTTTTTCTTTATTAATATAGTAAATTACATATAGTCGTAAACAGAATCTTCAAAATAGAGCCAGTGATAGTATTCAATTTGCGGATCTGTCATTTCTGCGATTTCTTTTTCATTGAATTTTTTCTTCGCTAATAAATCCTTCACTTTAGATTGTCTAGCTAATTGGCTCATGGTAAATCCTCCTTAAATATGGGAAAAACGTTGTTGTATTAATATTGTAAACGTTTTCTTTGTTGTTCTTGTTTTTATTATATATTTCAAATTGATATTAAACAAATATCAATTTGAGATTATTATTTTAAAAACAATATAGAATTGTTATTTATTGATTATTTAAGGAGAGGTTAACTAGTTAAATCAGGAGAAAATCTGTAGTTAATGGTAAAATTATGGTAAAATATAAATAATCTGAATATTTTATTTTCTGATATGTCGACTTCAAAAGGAGAGATTTTGTGATTTGGTTGCTTTTTTTGATCCCATTAAGCATTGTGATTACACTAGCTATATATTTTGATAAAAAAACAGGAGCTGTTCCTCCGGATGTTAATAAAGGGAATCATAATGTAGAGTCCGAAGTGTTGGGGAATCAATATAACCATCTTAATAGTGGTGGAGGAGAAGGTGGGTTCTAGAGGGACAGTATACTGTCCCAATTTTTTATTTTACGTCAAAAATATGACTATAAATGTATTTGTATTTGGTAAACTAAAGATAAGAAATTTACATTAAATTTACCGATTTGTAATAAGATTTCTATCATTAATTAATATTCATTAGTTATCATATATTAGAAAATGATCTTTAAAGTGAGAGGTAATTAGTAATGTTTGTAAATGATCAAGTAATGTATAAGGGTTGTCTTTACACAGTATTGCATGATTATCAAAATGGACAACTTGAAATCATGAAAATCGATGAAAAGTATTTAGTTGAATTAGTGTATGAAAAAGAAATTATTAGACTTTAAAGCTACCTATCAGGTGGTTCTTTTTTTATAAGAATTTAAGTTTATGTAAGTTGGATTTTAGTAAAACCTTCTAAGAGGTTTTGTTAAATGAATTCTTACATTATTCAATAGTGTTGTTTTTTTCATTTTCCTGATGATATCGCTTAATTAGTTCGTCCAATTGAATACTACATTCCAAAGTATACCGACTATCTAGACCAGTATTTTCCGCAATTTGAAATAAATCAGATTTAAGACCATTAATGCACATCATAAGTTTCTTGGTTTCCTTAGCCATCGTTCATATCCTCCGAAAATAAAATAGACACAAGGAATATTATGCAAAAATTTGTCTGTAATTGAAAGTGTTTCGACAGAAAAACAATTGAAGTGACAAAAACTTAACAAACAGAGGGACAGGTACACTGTCCCATTTTTTATTTGGGACAAGTAACCTGTCCCTCTGGTTGGAAAAATTCTCTATAAGTGTTGACAGCTTTGATTGTTTAATTGTATAGTAATAAAACAATTTAATATATTCAAAAATTTCTTATCAAGAGAGGTGGAGGGACTGGCCCTTTGAAGCCTCGGCAGCGGACTTTTATAGTACTGTGCCAATTCCAGAGCAATCATGCTTGAGATAAGAGGATCAGGTCATATTTATGAAAAACTAGCCCCCTCTTTCTTTTGGAAGAGGGGTTTTTGTTTTAAAAGTATACTAGGTCTGTAGTAAAAACTAAGTCTACATATTTTTATCCTGGTGAATGTTTTATTACCTATTGCTGACCTGATCATTTTCATCACTAGGGATTACATCTATAGCCTTTAATTTAAACCATCCAAAGTTAGGAGAGATTTACATGACAAAAACACTAGTAAAAGCGCCTTTTAGAGCCGATCACGTTGGAAGTCTATTACGTCCAGAAAGAATTCATCAAGCAAGAAAAGATTTCCAAGAGGGGAATTTAACGTCTGAACAACTACATAAAATTGAAACGGAAGAAATTAAAAAAATTGTTGATAAGCAAATCGAAGTTGGTTTGCAAGCTGTGACCGATGGTGAGTTTCGTCGTAGATTTTGGCACACAGATTTTCTAGAGCATTTAAACGGTGTAGAGGGATATGTTCCAGAAAGCGGGTTTGCATTCAAGGGTGAGGAAACAGAAAGATACGATGTTCGTGTTATCGGAAAAATTTCATTTAACCCTGAGCATCCTCATATAAAAGAATTTATCGAGTTTAAAGAAATTGTCGGGGATCGTGCGGTTGCTAAACAAACGATTCCTAGCCCGAACCAATTATTTAATGCAGGGATCCGTAACCTGGAAATTTATCCAGATATTGAAGAATATACGAATGATGTTATCCAAACATATAAGGATGCCATTAAAGCATTTTATGATGTTGGTTGCCGCTACTTACAACTAGACGATGTATATATTGCTGGACTTAATGCACCTGAAATTCCGTTTAATGATAGTGGTTTTTCGCGTGAACAATTAATTGACTTAGCTTTGCGTGTTGTAAATGGTGTTCTTGAAGATAAGCCAGAAGATTTAACGATTACTACTCACCTTTGCCGTGGTAACTACCGTTCTAAATGGGCATTTGAAGGTAGCTATGCTAAAATTGCACCAACATTGTTCGCAAAAGAAAAAGTGAATGGCTTTTTCTTAGAATATGATGATGATCGCTCTGGTGATTTCGGACCATTAGATTATATACCAAACGATGGTCCAAGAGTTGTTCTTGGTGTTTTCACATCAAAACATGGACAATTAGAAGATAAGGAAAATATTAAAGCTCGTGTAGAAGAAGCAACAAAGTATGTGCCATTAGAGCAATTATGTATTAGTCCACAATGTGGATTTGCATCAACGCATCATGGAAATATCTTAACCGAAGAAGAGCAATGGGCGAAGTTAAAGTACATTGTAGATATTTCAAAAGAGATTTGGGGATAAGTTATTAAGCGAACAACAATAGATGGTTGTTCGCTTTTTTGTGGAGATAAGCAATGTGATGATCAGAACCCTTACTTTTCAAAAAGCAGACTACGCTGTAGTCTGCTTTAATTTTGAATTACTTTTTTAAATTAGTAACCACCGCCAACATAAGCAGCACCAACGATAATTAAAAGAATAAATAGTACTACGATTAGCGCAAAACCTGCACCAGAACCATATCCACCTGACATATTTTTCACCTCCTTTATCTGAGGTTAATTTATAGTATGAATACTTTTATGATTGGTTTGGACGTAGTCATTATTTTTTCGGATAAAATATCGAAAACCTCCGCTTGGGAGCCTAAAAGGAGGAGAAGTTCATTTTAAATTTCTTTAAAAAGATTTTTCATTATAAACGTAAAAAGACACTCTGTTTTGAGTGTCTTTTAGAGATCTTACATGGGTGCTTTAGGATTAATATATTTTATTCATAAAATGATAATTTGAACTGGACAATTGTGGATAAAGCTTTAATTTTATTAATAATAAATAGAAGAGACGGAAAAGGATTACTTCCTTATAAAGAGACAAAGAACCTATGTCCCGAAAAGACCATTTTTGATTAGATTATTAATCATTTCAGCCATTTCTTTTGGTGTTTTGTCCATTCCTCTGTTTAGCCATTCTTTGGTAACATAAATACTTCCACTTATGATAAATGTACTTACATATTCTGATGGATATCCATTAAATTGATGATTGGCTTTCCAGTTTTCTATAAAAAAATGATGTGCTACCTTCATTACCTTTTTTTGAAATGTTGTGTCCACTTTTTCATTAAGAAGTATTTTGCAAATTTCTTGCTTAGAAGCGAAGTATTCCAGCAATTTTTCAATCATCTTTAGGTCATCTTCTTCATAGCTGTATTGACTCAAATACCTTTTCATCTCTTCTATCAATTCTTCTTCCGTTTTATCAAGAAGGTCAAATTGATCGGAATAGTGAGCATAAAATGTAGAGCGATTAATATCAGCTAAGTCACAGATTTCTTTAACAGTAATGGAAGATATCTGTTTTTCCTTTAATAATTGGATTAAACTTTCTTTTAGAACCATACGCGTATATTTTTTTCGGCGATCTAATTTTGAAGTTGTCATTGCATTCTCCTTTTTTACTCGTTTTCCAACACAATTGATGAATATGTTGGAAAAATCACAGATGTAAAATAACTGTTTGTTGAATAGGCAACACCGTGTCCATATAATGATAGAGTGTATAGGAAAAAGTCGCAAGAGAGGGTGAAAAACGATAAATATTGCATCATGGATTATTAAACATAAAAAAACTGTTGCGATAACATTTATGATTGTTACAGTCATTTGCGCACTAGCTACTTTAAAAGTGTCAGTCAATTACGATATGAAGGATTACTTACCGGATGATGCTCAGTCCACAATCGCGATGGACATTATGGAACAGGAATTTGAGGGAAGTGTTCCGACGAATCGAGTCATGATTCATGATGTGACCATACAGGAAGCTTTAGATTTTAAAGAAAAACTTGCAGCGATTGATGGTGTATCAAACGTTACATGGTTAGATGATGCTGTTGACTTGAAATCTCCGCTTGAAATGGCTGACGAAGAAACAGTAGAAACCTATTATAAAGAAAATAAAGCATTATTTTCATTCAGCATTCGTGAAGGTGATGAAGTAGCAATCACCGATGAGATTTATAAGCTCATCGGTGAAGATCATGCGATGGCGGGGGAATCACTTAATACAGCAACACAACAAAAAATGGCTGGTACCGAATCAATGTACGCAGGTGCATTACTAGTGCCGATTATCATCTTAATTTTAGTTTTATCCACCAATTCTTGGATAGAGCCATTATTTTTCTTAACAGCTATTGGTGTTTCTGTATTAATTAATATGGGATCAAACATTTTCCTTGGAGAAGTTTCCTTTGTTACTCAATCAGTCGCACCAATTTTACAGCTTGCCGTATCACTAGATTATGCAATTTTCCTCCTTCATAGTTTTGCAGACTATCGGAAAAAGGTCGCAGATCCTCACGAAGCAATGGAGCTCGCGATGAAAAAATCATTTTCAGCGATTACGGCAAGTGCGTCAACCACATTTTTTGGTTTTATCGCGTTATCGTTTATGAATTTTGAAATTGGTTCAGATCTAGGAATTAATCTAGTAAAAGGAATTTTATTAAGCTTTATTAGTGTGATGGTTTTCCTTCCTGCACTAACACTACTGTTTTATAAATGGATTGATAAAACTCAGCACAAACCATTACTTCCAAGCTTTAAAAACAAGGGAAATGCTGTGCTAAAACTAAGAATACCGAGTTTGATTTTAGTTTTACTAGTCATCGTTCCTGCATTTCTAGCACAAAGTCAGACGAACTTTATTTATGGTATAGGAGACCAGCCTGAGACAACAAGAGCTGGAAGTGATTTTCAAGAAATAAAAGATCAGTTCGGAGAAAGCACGCCGATCGTCTTGCTTGTTCCTAAAGGGGATGTCACCAAAGAGGATGAGCTGGTACAAGAGTTAGAAAATATCGAGCATGTGTCTAGTGTGCTGGCTTATGTGAATACAGTTGGTGCTGAAATTCCACCAGAGTATTTGGATCAATCCATTACAGAGCCATTTTATTCTGAAAATTATAGCCGAATGATCCTTCAAACTAATACGAAGAATGAAGGAGAAGAGGCATTTCAGTTAATTGAAAAAGTCCACAGTACAGCAAATCAATACTATGATAAAGTCTATTCTGTTGGAGAAAGTGTAACATTGTATGATATTAAAAAAACGGTTCAAAAAGATAACCAATTGGTAAATCTATTAACCATTATTACGGTTGCATTCGTTTTGTTTGTAACATTTAAATCACTGTCAATTCCTTTAATCCTACTTCTTACTATTCAAACGGCTGTTTGGATTAATCTATCTGTACCTTACTTTACTGTTTCTTCATTAGTGTATGTTGGCTATTTGTTAATCAGCATTATTCAGCTTGCAGCAACAGTAGATTATGCCATTTTATTAACAGATGCTTATAAAGAGTATCGAAAAGAAATGACTGCGTTACAAGCAATTAAGAAAACGATTGATGAAAAAATGTTTGCCATTGGAATATCTGCTTCGATTTTATCAAGTGTTGGATTTATCCTTTGGATTACCTCGTCAAACCCAATTGTCACTTCAATCGGTTTATTGCTAGGAAGAGGTGCATTACTTGCGTTTATTATGGTCGTCCTCTTTTTGCCAGCATGTATGTTGGTCTTCGATAAACTTATTACAAAAACAACCTGGAAAGCTAACTTTTATAAGGAGGAGGACTGATGATGAGGGGAGTTAAGAAGTTTTTGGTTATTTTCGCCGCTATTGGTTTAGTTTTACCTTCACTTCCAGCTACCGCACAAGAAAGTGGAGAAATCTCCTCAAAGGACGAAGTAGTTTATGCAAAACTAAGCGCAATTGGTGAGGAACAAGAATTATATGTAGTGAACATTTTAGATGTAGAAAAGGCGGGAAAAATTGTTGATTATGGTTCGTATTCTAGTTTGAAGAATTTAACGAATGTAGATGAAATGAATCAAGTCGACAATGCTGTTGAGCTTTCGGCTTCAGAAGGAAAATTTTATTATCAAGGAAATATGAATGAAGAACCATTACCTTGGAATATTTCCATTTCATATTTGTTAGACGGAAAAAAAATCTCCCCTGAAGAGCTTGCCGGGAAAGATGGGCGTGTACAAGTGAAGATTGCTACATCTTATAACGATCAGGTAAATTCTGTCTTTTTTAACAACTATTTATTACAAGTTTCTCTTGCTCTAAATACAGATCTCTTTAGTAACATCGAGGCTCCTGATGGAATGCTTGCTAATGCGGGGAAAAATAAGCAAGTAACATTTACTGTTATGCCTAAAAAAGAAGAAGAACTTGTTGTGGAAGCTGATGTTGTTGATTTTGAACTAGAAGGTATAAACATCACAGGTATTCCATCGTCTATGCCAATTGATGCACCGGATATAGATGATATGACAGGTGACTTATCTCAACTAACGAAAGCGATTAATAAAATAAATAATGGCGTGGGTGACCTGCAAAATGGGTTAGCACAAATAAACGATGGAGCAAAGAAGCTTGGAGAGGGTTCACTAAAATATAAAGACGGAATGACTTCAATAAGCTCTTCTTCCCCAGAAATAGTTAGTGCTTCAATATCTATTTCTCAAGCACTACAAACATTAAATGCATCTCTAGCTAACGGCTCAGAAGATATGAATTTGGACGATTTTGAACAGCTGACTGCAGGACTGTCGGAAATAGCAAAAGGTTTAAGAGACACATCTGATGGGTTAAATACCTTAAAAGAGAATTATTCAACAGCATACAGCACTTTAAACAAAGCGATGGAGGCTATTCCTGACTATGAAATTACAGAAGAACAAACCACACAGCTTTATAATAGTGGTGGAGATCAAGCAGTATTGAAACAATTGCTTGAAACATATTCAGCCGCAAGAACTGCAAAGGGCACTTACGAAGCTGTCAAACAAGCCTTTGATGCAGTAAATGGAACACTAGGGGAGGTTAGCGGATCGCTTACTTTGATGGCCGATAATCTGGATAAAATGTCAGGCGGGCTTTCTACTTCTTTGGAGGATATGGACTTTGCTGAGTCTTTTGCACAATTGCAGGATGCCATAAGTCAGCTGTCTACTAATTATCAAACATTTCATTCCGGGATAGTGAAATATACTGGTGGGGTGAACGAACTATCTCATTCATATACGCAAATTCACAATGGAATTGTAGGAGTGTCTAAAGGAACAAATGAAATAGAAAATGGACTTAGTAGACTTCATGATGGAACGAATGAACTTTATGAATCTACAGCTGATTTACCAGAGCAAATGAAAAAAGAAGTCGATCAAATGATTGATGACTACGATAAATCAGATTTTGAAGCTGTATCATTTGTTTCACCAGAAAATAAAAAAATAAACTCCGTTCAATTTGTTCTTAAAACAGAAAGCATAAAAAAAGAAGAAAAAGAAGAAGTGAAAACTGAAAAAGCTGAAGAAGAAAAAGGATTTTGGGCAAAGTTAATGGACTTGTTTTAATGGCAAAGGTGTCATCCTCTAATTAATAGAGGAGTGGCACCTTTTTAAATTGATCTTTTAAAATGAAACATACATTTAACTTAAGCTAATTAGTTAATTTTTTAAAAAAGGAATTTTTTGTTAAATAAAGAATGTTCAAAAGGATTGTGGTTTTTATTCCTATAAAAATAAAGGAGTTGTTTTTTCATGTCATTAAATGTTCAAAAAATAGATTTACAAAAAGCAGATATTTCTGGGTTAAAGTGGCAAGAAGTGAATGCTGAAGAGCTAGAAATAGATAATGTAAGCTTAGCAAAAACAAAGGTTAACAATGCAAATATGAATAGTATGTTACTAAATGATGTTAATTTAGAAAAAGTTGAAATATTTATAGAAAATGGAGTAGAGATTGTAGACGAAATTTCCGATGATAGACCTGTTGGAGATCATTTTAAATTTTATGATTTAGATAGAAATCTGTTAGAAATATGGCAGCCTTAGAAAATCAAATCTGGAAAAAATTTCGTTTCAATATAAAAAGCCAATCCCTACATGCTTTTACTAGGAAATGGCTTTTGATGCAATATGTTGGAGTAATTGGTTTGGCAATTTGTTTTTAATATTAGGATACTTTACCTATAAATGTGAAACATTAACTATAAGAGTTTAATTTAGTCTTACAACTTCCATAGGGTGAGTATATAATATGAATAATTACAGCAATGATAACACAGCAAGGCGGTATCGAGCTCATGTCAGCATTTTAGGAACCACTCAAATTCATCTTAGAAATCCATATATCATTGGGTGGTGGAGTGCAGCTTTTCCCGGATTTGGACATCTGCTTTTATCAAAATATCTTCGAGGATTTGTTTTGTTTATTTGGGAGGTTGTCGTAAATATACATTCCAATTTAAATTTAGGAATGATTTATTCCTTTCAAGGTGATATAGAAAAAGCGAAAGAAATTTTAGATACTCGTTGGTTATTAATTTATATTCCGGTTTATATTTTCGCGATCTGGGACAGTTATCGTACAACGGTAGATATGAATAAGGTTTTTATCTTAGCAGATCGTGAGGAGCATAAATTTAATTCATTTACTATAGGTGCCCTAGAGATTAACTACTTGGATAAAAGAAATCCGGTTATGGCGATCGTGTGGTCGCTTTTCATACCTGGCTTAGGCCAACTTTATATACATAGAATTTTGACAGCATTTTTCATTATTATCTGGTGTGTTGTCTTTTTTTATTATTCTCATGGCCTTGAAGCTATTTCACTTATATTTTTAGGAGAAATTGAAAAGGCTACGAATGTTGTAAATCCTGAATGGCTTTTGTTTTTCCCTTCTCTATATGGATTTTCTGTGTATGACTCGTACATAAACACTGTTGAAAATAATAAATTATACGATAAAGAGCAACGTGGCTTCTTTATGGAGAACTATCAATCAGCATCTTTTCAGGTATTAAAAGGTCAAAAGGTGGATTAAAACAATGCAACTTTTTTCAACATTTGAGCATACCGTTTTTATAGAAATGGCTATTGCAACAATAGAGAAGAAGGGAATAAAAAAAGAAAACATTTTTGTAGTCCCTCTTGATAATCGAAAAGAGAAGCATAAAGTGTTTGATACTCTCCATCGTTCGGATGGTACGTCGCTGATTGATATAGGAGCAGCACTAGCAACAGCTTTTGCAGTGATTGGTGCTAGTATAGGATTTGAGCTAGCGTGGGGACCCATTTATTGGGGATTAATTGGTGCATTTGTTGGTTTTATGCTCGGCTTTGCTATTCGCCTTTTTACTGAAGTAATTATTAAAAAGAAACGAAGGCTTTTAAAAGGGTTTCACTCTGAACTTATTCTCATTGTCGATTGTGAGGATTCTCAAGCAGAAATGATTGAAAATATTCTGTTTGCTCACTTTGCATTAGGTGTTGCAAAAGTGAAGTGAAATGATATCTGAATTTTTCAGTGTTTAAGATGAAACACATTGTTTTGTCTTTTTTTATGAGCTTGATAAAAATATATGTATAATAGAATTTAAAGCTTTTTTTACTTCTCAAGGAAAGTTTTATCTTTTAATATAACAAGAGAAGATGTTTAAGGAGTTTATATATGGAATTAATAACAAGCAAGTTAATCATGATTTCAGTGTTTATATTGGTCATTACAATGGTAGAGACTTTAGCTTATTCGACTAGGATTTCTGGTACGCGGGTCAAGCTAATTGCTACTGCAATTTCTTTATTTAGTACTCTTGTCATTGTTTCTAGATTTTCGACTATGATTCAACAACCACTAACAGCAAAACTAATTGCGGAAGCACCTGATTTGAACAAACTACATTTTATAGAGGAACAATATAGAGTTTTAATTGGAGTTACCACAATTGGTGTATTGTTTGGAATTCTACTCTTCCCAACATTTATCAATATTTTTTCAAGAGCCATCGTTCAGCTATCAAAACAACGGGGATCTATGGTGGGATTATTTCTTAGTCAATGTAATGGAAAAGGTTTTAAAAAAATAATGAAATGCATTAGACTGCCTAAATTATCATATCTTAAGGGAATTACATATAAAACCATACCAAAAAGGCTTTTTGTTACCAATATAATCGTTTCTGCAGTTTTTACGATTGGGGTACTTTCTTCTATTTATGCATCCATGTTAGTACCTGAAGATTATGCTCAAGCTGCCCTGATGTCATCAGGTATTATTAACGGTATTGCGACAATATTATTAACATTGTTTATTGATCCAAAAGCTTCAGTTTTAGCGGATCGAGTCATGAAAAAAGAATGTGATTATATTTATTTAAAAAGCTATTCTTTAACAATGGTTAGTTCAAAATTAGTGGGTACGATTCTAGCTCAATTATTATTTATTCCAGCTGCATATTATGTTGCTTGGTTTGCTAGTTGGATATAAGTTAATTGTCTTTAACCTTTAGCAATTGCATATGAGAGGTACTTAAAAAAGAAAAATAATATTTAAAGAAAATATTGCTAAAGGATTTTGGACTATGATTCTTTATGAATCAATGGGAGGGCAAGTTGAGTGATAAATAAGGTGCTTATACCTTATGAGCAGTCAGGCACTATCCAAAAGGATACGTGCTTATTTTATTTTTATGGAAAAAATGAGATGATTAATGCATGGGTGTTACGGGTAAATACAATAAAATTATTAATGTTTGTGAAGAACTATTCATAAACATGGAAGTAGTAGGTGGTGGAATAAAATTCCATGAGTATTCCGGAATTTTTATAGTACAATTATGAAGCATTGCACAATGATTATGAGTGATTATATATTTAACAACTAGAATGGTGTGGTTATAGATGCAAAGACTAAAAGTAATAGTCACTATTGCTAGTTTACTAGTAGTGTGCTTTAGTTTATACTTCTTTCTTTCTCATTCTAATCAAACAAAACAGAGTAATGTCGAAACATCAATTATGAATGAAGCGACAGAATCTGACGAAACTACAGAAAAATCTAACACTGAAGAAAAGGGTGTTTCTGAAGCAGCGGGACCTGAAAAAGACGTGAAGATTGAGGATGTTTCGATTGAATTAGCAGATGGAAAAAAGGAAGAAATACTAGAAGATGAGAATAATAAAAATACAATAACAGAAGGTATTAAGGAGAAGGTAAAAGAAGCTGTAGAAGGTGTTATAAAACTTTTTGAAAAGGACCTAAAGGTCGTAGCAATTGGTGATTCTCTCACTCAAGGTGTTGGTGATGAAACAAAAAATGGCGGGTATGTCGGGATTTTAAATACCACATTTGAAAATAATAACATAAAAGTTACGATTGAAAACTACGGGAAAAGAGGAAACCGTACAGATCAATTACTAAAACGTCTTGAGAAAAAAGAGATTGCTTCTTCTATTCAAAAAGCTGATATTGTATTAGTTACAATAGGGGCCAACGATATTATGAAGATTGTTAGAAGCAATTTTACAAACCTTCAGCTTGAGCATTTTCAAAAAGAGGAACAACAATATATTGAGAGATTAACAGCCATTTTTAGTAAAATTAATGAACTAAATCCAAACACTAAAATTTATTATATTGGTTTTTATAATCCTTTTGATCGTTATTTTCCTGAAATTAGTGAATTGCAAATGATTGTTAACGACTGGAATGAAATTGGCAAGTCTATAACAGAGGATTTTGAAAATGTAAATTATATCCCAATCGCTGATCTTTTTAGTAACTCAGATGTAGAATTATTATCCGAAGATTATTTTCATCCTAATACGACCGGTTATAAACTTATGGCAAAGCGTATTTTAGAAAGCATGGAAGAAGTTAGTGTTGAAAAAGAGGGTATTACTGAGGATGAAGAATAGTTTAAAAAGTAAATAACAAAACAAAAAGGCGCTTTCCTTACTAGGATAAGCGTTTTTTTTAGGTAGTAAATTGCTGATGGACTAAATTAAAATGTTGATCTGAAACCAAAATCTTAACATAAAAATGTAAGTAACTACTCACTTTTTTATTGACTGTAAATCCTGACCAATGTTATAAATAAAGTGAGTAATTACTCACTTTATTATTTTTTAGGGGAGGTAAATATGAAAGAGAGTATTGTTATAGAAAAGATTAGTAAAAGCTTTGGGAAAAAAATAGTTTTAAAAGAAATAAATATGGAGATTAAAGAAGGACATATTTACGGATTTATTGGTCCTTCAGGTTCGGGTAAAACAACATTAGTTAAAATGATTGTTGGTACAGATATACCTGATAACGGAACAATTTCTGTTCTCAATCAAAAGGTACCAAATCTTGAATTGTTGGAGAAAATTGGCTATATGGCTCAATCTGATGCGTTGTATAGTGAATTAACAGGGAAAGAAAATCTAACTTTCTTCGCTTCACTATATAAACTTAATCATAACGAAATAAAAAAACGTATTGCATATGCAGCTGGTTTAGTAAACCTTACTGAACATCTCTCTAAAAAGGTTTCTACCTATTCAGGTGGAATGAAGCGCCGCTTGTCACTTGCGATAGCATTAATTCAAGATCCTAAGATTCTTATCTTAGATGAACCAACCGTTGGGATTGATCCGGAATTAAGGTTTAGTATTTGGGATGAATTATTACGTTTAAAGAATGAAGAGGGTAAAACCATAATTGTAACCACACATGTGATGGATGAAGCAGAGAGGTGTGATGTGATTGCAATGATTAGGGATGGATCTATTATTGCAAGTGGTACACCACAAGTATTAAAGGAAAAATACAATGCAACTAATTTTGATGAAGTATTCTTACATGCAGGGAGGAAAAAATAGTGAGAACTGCTGCCCTTATTAAACGAATTTTTCAGCAAATGTATAGGGATAAACGAACATTAGCGCTACTTTTCATTGCACCATTATTAATCTTAACGATGATGCATTTAGTTTTTAATGGAGAGAACATTGACCCAATACTTGGAGTAGAGAGCGTAGATCAGAGATTAATAGAAAAATTAAAAAGCGCTAATATTATTATTGAAGAATTTAATGAAGAAGTGGTTGATGTAGAGAACACAATAATAAAACAAGATTTAGACGGTTTTCTTAAAGTTGAAGACGGACTGTTTACATTAACATTATTAAATAGTGATCCATCTTCTGCAAAGTGGTTACAAATGAAAATAAATCAAATAACTAGTTCATTATTTCAAACACCACTATTGCAGCAATCGAACATGAAAATGGATATGGCTAATAAAGATCAGATGAAAACAGAGTATGTATATGGAGATAGTGATACAGTGTTTTTTGATGTTTTAAGTCCAACCTTAATTGGTTTCTTTGTGTTCTTTTTCGTTTTTCTTATCTCTGGAATTGGTTTGCTAAAGGAACGAACTTCCGGAACTTTGGAAAGATTGATGACAACACCTATTCGTCGAGGAGAAATCATTGCTGCATACCTAGTTGGGTTCGGGGTTTTTGCAATACTTCAAACATGCATTATTGTTTTTTATTCTATAAATGTACTGGATATGGTTCTAATAGGCTCGATCTGGAATGTTATTTTGATAAATCTACTTCTTGCATTAGTTGCTTTATCTCTTGGTATTCTTTTGTCATCCTTTGCCGCATCTGAATTTCAAATGGTGCAATTTATTCCTATAGTCATTATTCCACAAATTTTTTTCTCAGGAATATTGCCACTAGAGGGTATGGCAGATTGGTTACAAATTCTCGCAAAATTCATGCCACTGTATTATGCTGCAGATGCTTTAAAGGGAGTTATGTATAAAGGCTCTGAGTTAAATGAAATAAGTGGAGATCTTTATGTATTAATAATGTTTGCTATTGTTTTAATTCTCTTTAATTTATTTGCTCTGAAAAAGTACCGTAAGCTATAATAAGGGGATAGAATGAAGGGTGTGGGGTACGTGTCTAATAGCAGGTTATTGGATGCAATGATTGCTCAATCAAAGCTATCCAAAAAACAAACAGAAAAACAACAAAAAATTGTTGAGACGGCCATAAAATTATTTGCTGAAAAAGGGTATGCAAATACCTCTACCAGTGAAATTGCAAAAGCAGCTGGGGTAGCAGAAGGAACCATATTTAGACATTATGGAACAAAAGATAATTTACTACTTTCCGTTATTCTTCCTTTTTTTAAGGACTCTCTACCTATGATGGCAGAGGAAGTTTTTAAAGAAGTGATGTCAGAGAAAGACACAACATTTGATGAGTTTTTAAAAGCATTATTAAAAAATAGAATTGAATTTTTTTCAGCAAATAAAGAGATTTTTCAAGTGGTTATAAAAGAAATTTTATATAATGAAGAATTGAAAAATGAATTATTGCCTTTTCTTTCCGAAAATATTTTACCTCGATTAAAAAGTGCTGTAGAACATTATCAAAAACAAGGTGAATTGAAAAACATACCAAGCAGCCAAATAGTAAAAATGATCATCACATTTTTCGGTGGATTCATCGTTTCTCGGTTTGTCTTACTAAATGTTGATAAAATCAGTGACCTAGAAATAGATCATATAGTGAATTTTGTGTTGGACGGGATAAACAAATAAATAACTACAAATATGCGAAAAAGAGCCATTTAACTACAGAAAGTATTAATGGGTCTTTTTTGTATCTTTAGTGTAGCTCTCATTCCCCCAATAAATGCCCCCAAAAATATTCTGAAAAATGATAAAATGAAAATGTCTTCTAATAGAATAATAGAATTAAAAACATTATAATGGCAAATAAAGACAATAAAAAGACCAAATCCGTTATAAATACCCTCAATGCTTTTTCTTATAATATAAATAACATAAGTCGTGAAAGGGGATACATATCTTGAATACAAAATTCTTAGATTTACTGGCCCAAAAATATGATAGCGAAGAAAAAGTGGTCACTGAAATTATTAATCTAGAAGCTATCTTAAATCTACCAAAAGGGACAGAACATTTTGTAAGTGATTTGCACGGGGAGTATCAAGCCTTTCAACATGTGTTACGAAATGGATCTGGGAAGGTCAAGGAGAAAATTGAAGACATTTTTAAAAAGATTTTAACTGAAAAAGAAATTAAAGAATTTGCCACATTAGTTTATTATCCTGAAGAAAAATTACAGTTAATCAAAAATGATTTTGACAATGAACAAGAATTACACCATTGGTATACCGTCATTATTGAGCGCATGATTAAGCTTATTTGTTATGCGTCCTCTAAATATACACGCTCGAAATTGCGTAAAGCATTACCTAGTCAGTTTGTTTATATTGTTGAAGAATTACTATATAAAACAGATGAGTTCACAAATTTTAAAGAACCTTATTATACAAAAATCGTTCAGCAAATTATTACCCTTGGACAAGCAGATAAGCTCATCATTGGTCTTGCCTATACGACTCAGAGACTAGTTGTTGATCATCTTCACGTTGTAGGGGATATTTATGATCGTGGACCTGAACCAGATAAAATTATGGAAGCTCTCATCAATTATCACTCTGTTGATATTCAGTGGGGAAATCATGATGTTCTCTGGATTGGTGCTTTTGCCGGATCAAAGGTATGTCTGGCAAACATTATTCGAATTTGTGCTCGTTACAACAACCTGGATATCATTGAAGATGTATATGGAATCAACCTCAGACCGCTTCTTAACCTAGCGGAGAAATATTATGGTGATAATCCTGCCTTTAGGCCAAAGGTACAAGGAGATGAACCGATAACGGAAGAAGAAAAATTGCAAATTACTAAAATACATCAAGCCATCGCAATTATTCAGTTTAAGCTTGAAAGTCCGATTATCAAAAGACGTCCGAACTTTAATATGTCAGAAAGACTTTTGCTTGAAAAGGTAGATTATGAGAACAATGAGATTACGATTTATGGACAAAAATATCCACTTGAAAATCCTTGCTTTGCAACGATAAATCCAGCTCAACCTGATCAACTGTTAAAAGAAGAGCAGCAAGTAATAGACAAGCTGTTGTTTTCTGTTCAGCACTCGGAAAAGCTTGCAAGACATATGAATTTTCTCATGAAAAAAGGCAGTCTTTATTTAAAATATAACGGAAACTTATTAATACACGGCTGCATACCTTTAGATGAAGAAGGAAATATGGAAAAAATGATCATCAAAGATAAAACCTATGGTGGACGTGAATTACTTGATGTGTTCGAACATTATTTACGCTATTCATTTGCACATCCTGAAGAAACAGACGATCTTGCGACAGATATGGTGTGGTATTTATGGACTGGCGAATATTCTTCATTATTTGGAAAAAGAGCAATGACAACCTTTGAAAGATATTTTATTGGGGACAAAACAACACATAAAGAGAAAAAGAACCCATACTATCACCTGCGCGAGGATGAGGAAACATGCCGCCGCTTGCTAAAAGAGTTTGATCTAGATCCAGATCAGGGGCATATCATTAACGGTCATACACCTGTAAAAGAAATTAATGGAGAAAATCCTGTTAAAGCGAATGGAAAAATGATTGTTATCGATGGCGGCTTCTCGAAAGCCTATCAATCTACAACTGGTATTGCAGGATATACATTATTATACAATTCCTTCGGCATGCAGCTTGTTGCTCATCAACATTTTAATTCAAAAGAAGATGTTCTCCTAAACGGAACTGATGTTTTATCCGTAAGACGGATAGTAGATAAAGAGTTAGAAAGAAAAAAAGTGCTAGAAACAAACATTGGGGAGGACTTATTACAAGAAGTTTCAATGTTGAATAGCTTGATGGAATACCGTTACATGAAGTGACGGGACAAGGGGACAGGTTTACTGTCCCGTTTTTTGTGTGCAATAAAATTTCTATTTTAAAAAGATAAGAACAGCCTTTACTATTGTTACTAGATACATAAAATGAGAAGGTGCCCATAGTGTAAAATGTCAATCAGCACAATGATGAAATGACTAGCTTAAAAGAAGAGCTCAAAAAGCTAAGAGTGGAACTTTCTACATATAAAAAATGAGATGAAGTTTCTCGATATTATGAACAGTTTTTATATAAAATGTCAGATGCGGCATACTATTTTAAAATCTATGAAGACAAGAGTGCAAGTAAATTCATTGAAGTAAATGAAGTTGCTTTTACTAGGCTTGGTTATACACAAGAAGAAATGCTTCAAATGTCAGCCCAGCATATAGATAGTCATAGAGGAGATCAACTACAAGAGATTTATAATAAGATATATATAAACGAGACATATACATTTGAAACAACACATGTATGTAAAGATGGAACACTTTTACCTGTTGAGAACAAAACTCATATTTTAGAAGTAGGAGACATTACACAAAGGTATTCAGGGATATGAACGGTTAGAAAAGCTAGAGACGGAACGATGTTGGATGTTTTGCTAACAACATTTGCTAAATCATATGATGGTGGTAACATAAAAGATATCTTACATAAGAAAGAAGCGGAAAGAGTTCTTATTAATTCTGAAAAGATATCAATTGTAGGTCAACTTGCTGCAAGTATTGCTCATGAAATTAGAAATCCTTTAACTGCAATCAAGGATTTTATGAAATTGGCAAAAGAAGGCTCCGTACAATTAGATATTTATTCGATTATTGATTCGGAAATTGATCGAATTGAAACGATTTCTAGTGAATTATTGGTCTTAGGTAAATAACAAATAGCACCCAAAATAACAACTTGACAATGGCTATTGTCATTGTGCGAATAAGGGTACTATTTTACTTGTAAATTGCTATGTGATTATCAGTCTGTTTTCGAGAAAAATCAAGGATTAATAACATTACGTGGTAAAATACACTTAAGGATTATGAAAATTCAATTTTTCAACTAACGGGTTAGTTAAAGAAAAAAACGTTTTAATATGAATCTTAAATGTATTGTAAACGTGTTACCTATAAGGGAGAGAGTTGTAATGTCAAATAACAACAAGACAAAATCCATCCTTTTTTTAAGTTTAATGTTGTTAATGTCAGGGTTTTTACTAGCTGCTTGCTCAAATGCTGATGCAGAAGACACAAATAAAGAAGCAATTAAAAAAGTTCTTGAGCATGAGTTTTCTGGTCCTGATGAGAAGTTTATGGAGATCATGTGGGATCCTAAATATAGGACTGTTGTTAATAATAAAGAAGAAAACAAAGAACTTGATAAGTCTCTAGAAGAGATTTATGGGACTTATTTTACAGATACTGGACTCGATTCCTTTATAGCTGCCTTTGGTGGTACTCAATATCTGACTTTTGCTTACAACAGTGGTTACAAGTTAAATTTTATGGGAGTCACGATTGAGCAAAGTGAGAAAAATCCATATCGTTATACGTTCATAGCTAAGGTCGGTTATCAGAAAAATGGAGACAAAGAAAAAACTGCAAATGTAGAAGGTGAAGTTCACTTCTCTACAAAAGAAGAAGGGAAAATCGGGAGATTTCAATACGGAAATGACAATGGATTGACTGATATTTTAAGAACGAGCAATTGAACAATTTAACAAGTAAGCACCTAATTTGGTTCTTTTTGATTGAAATAACATCAATTTGTTTAACATTGTCATTCCAAAAAAGAAGTTTTTGAATAAATGTACTTAAATTAAAGGGCTTTTAATTAATTAAATAGAAACAATACATTCAATAACAAAAAGCTTGGAATATCCAAGCTTTTTTTGTTGCGTTAATTGTATTGTTAACCCACTTGCTATTTACGTTGCGAAAACGTATGTTTCTTTGGGTTGTTATTTTAATTTTTCTCCACATTATCTGAACTACTTAAAAAAATAGGCAGCGCTTATTTTATTTTTGAGGTTTATGTTTTATATTTTTCCAGAATTGCGTTAGAATTATATAGAATTGGTTTGACCTAAATGGAGGAAATAATAATGAAAGAACTAAAGGTATTGCAAAAAGAGGCGATGGAAGTATTAAAGGCAACAAGTCTGTATTTGGCAACTAA
>NZ_NUMC01000166.1:0-782 GCF_002577655.1 Bacillus sp. AFS040349
AAGTGGTTAGCTGCCAATTCTAATAAGTTAGACGGAGTTTCTCTTGAAAAAGGAAAGATATCTATTGCACGTTTGGAAAAAGATGTTCCGGAAGAAGCAAAAAAATTTAGTGCAAGCCTGTATCAGATGCTACCAAGAATAAAATTAACCGATTTACTCATGGATATTGCTTATATAACAGGATTCCATGAGCAATTTACTCATGCTTCCAATAATCGAAAACCGGATAAAGAAGAAACGATTATTATTATGGCAGCCCTTTTAGGAATGGGAATGAATATTGGGTTGAGTAAGATGGCTGAAGCAACACCCGGACTTACATATAAGCAACTAGCCAATGTATCTCAATGGCGCATGTATGAAGATGCCATGAATAGAGCACAAGCAGTATTAGTTAATTTTCATCATAAATTACAATTGTCTTCCTATTGGGGCGACGGTACAACATCCTCATCGGATGGTATGAGAATGCAGCTAGGTGTTTCATCACTACATGCAGATGCAAATCCACATTATGGAACTGGAAAAGGAGCAACCATCTATCGTTTTACTAGTGATCAATTCTCTTCTTACTACACAAAGATTATTCATACTAATTCTAGGGATGCGATTCATGTTTTAGATGGTTTGTTGCACCATGAGACGGAGCTAAACATAGAAGAGCATTATACAGACACAGCCGGTTATATTGCCCAAATATTCGGACTGACTCATTTATTAGGATTTAAATTTGCTCCAAGAATAAGAGATTTATCAGATTCAAAATTATTTACAATAGATAA
>NZ_NUMC01000167.1:0-782 GCF_002577655.1 Bacillus sp. AFS040349
AAGTGGTTAGCTGCCAATTCCGTTAAGTTGAACGGAGTTTCTCTTGAAAAAGGAAAGATATCAATTGCGCGCTTGGAAAAAGATGTTCCGGAAGAAGCAAAAAAATTTAGTGCGAGCCTGTATCAGATGCTCCCAAGAATAAAATTAACCGATTTACTCATGGATGTTGCTTATATAACAGGATTTCATGAACAATTCACTCATGCTTCCAATAATCGAAAACCGGATAAAGAAGAAACGATTATTATTATGGCAGCCCTTTTAGGAATGGGAATGAATATTGGTTTGAGTAAGATGGCTGAAGCAACACCCGGACTTACATATAAGCAACTAGCCAATGTATCTCAATGGCGAATGTATGAAGATGCCATGAATAAAGCACAAGCAGTATTAGTAAATTTTCATCATAAATTACAATTGTCTTCCTATTGGGGCGACGGTACAACATCCTCATCGGATGGTATGAGAATGCAGCTAGGTGTTTCATCACTACATGCAGATACAAATCCACATTATGGAAACGGAAAAGGAGCAACCATCTATCGTTTTACTAGTGATCAATTCTCTTCTTACTACACAAAGATTATTCATACTAATTCAAGGGATGCGATTCATGTTTTAGATGGTTTGTTGCACCATGAGACGGATCTAAACATAGAAGAGCATTATACAGACACAGCCGGTTATACAGACCAAATATTCGGACTGACTCATTTATTAGGATTTAATTTTGCTCCAAGAATAAGAGATTTATCAGATTCGAAATTATTTACAATAGATAA
>NZ_NUMC01000168.1:0-710 GCF_002577655.1 Bacillus sp. AFS040349
AGAAGTTTTGACAATACGCGGGTTTATCGAGGGGTGTAATTATTAAAAGTAGCGAACAAGGTAACGGTGTATATAATCAAGATTTATCTCCTAATAGTGTCATTATTGAAATTGGTGGAGTAGAAAATCGAATTGATGAGCTTTACCGTACTGCAGATTTATTAGGAAATGTTATAAGTGAATATTATTGGCAAACAGTGCATTAATTTTATTTAATGGGAAATTATTGTTTAGGTTTAAGAGTAAAAGAGAGAGAATTTAATTTCTATCGATTATGTTAGTCTCTAATTCTAAAATATATGAATAGGACTTTTCCTACTTATGAATTAATGAACAAAATGCAGAAGCGAGGGAAGCAAACAGGTAGTTTGTTCATAAACTTTTCGTATTATATGAAGAGGAATATCTTTATTTTAAAAGATAGTCTTTTCTAATGAATGCAGCAGGATACTTGAGGAAGAAAAATAAATAATATACTTGACCGTGTACTATGGTACACGGTTTAAATTTGTTATGGGGTGAATTATTTGAGTTATCTTATTAGTAAACTTGCTGATAAAAGTGGGGTAAATAAAGAGAAAATTAGATATTACGAAACCAGCTAATAGTTGTCAACATTTTTCAATAAAAAAATTAAAATAATGATGATATACTAAAAATGAGTATGCTAAATAACCTTCCTTATCTTCATATTTGGAAGGTTTTGTTTT
>NZ_NUMC01000169.1:0-1555 GCF_002577655.1 Bacillus sp. AFS040349
TCAGACTGTAGACAAATCCCCCAATTAGGGGATTTGCCTACAGTTTTTTTGTATAATTAGATTATTAATAAACTTTACAAGGTGATGAAGAACATGCTTACGAAAAATACACAGATGAATCGAGAACAGTTAGAAATGATTACTCTTGAACAACTCGTTCCGAAAAACCACTTGGTTCGAAAAGTGGAAGCCGCTATTGATTTCTCATTTATCTACCCACTTGTTCAAGATATGTATTCAAGTGAAAGAGGACGTCCAAGTATCGATCCTGTTGTATTAATCAAAATGGCATTTATTCAATACATGTTTGGTATTCGTTCCATGCGTAAAACAATAGAAGAAATTGAAACAAATCTAGCGTATCGTTGGTTTCTTGGATTTGGTTTTCATGATAAAGTCCCTCATTTTTCTACCTTCGGTAAAAACTATGAACGTCGATTTAAAGACACGGACTTATTTGAACAAATCTTCTATCGAATCTTAAAGCAAGCAACTGATAAGAATCTCACTAGTAGTGAACATGTATTTATTGATTCTACCCATGTAAAAGCTAGTGCGAATAAGCGTAAATTTGAGAAAAAGGTTGTCCGTAAAGAAACGAAAGCCTACCAAGAACGCCTTCAAGAGGAAATCAATGGAGATCGTGAAGAACATGGAAAAAAGCCTTTTCCACCTGACAAATTTGATAAAGAAGAAACAAAGGAAATAAAAGAAAGTACTACGGATCCAGAGAGTGGTTATTACGTTAAAGATGAGAGAACTAAACAATTCGCCTATTCTTTTCATGCAGCTGCTGACCGACACGGGTTTGTTTTAGGTACGATTGTCACACCTGGTAATGTTCACGATAGTACAATGTTAGAGCCTCTTCTTGAAAAGGTGATTGAGAAAACAGGGAAACCTCTTGCTGTTGCTGCTGATGCTGGATATAAAACGCCGGCTATTGCCCAATACTTGATTGAAAATAAGATTCGTCCTGCTTTACCATATACGCGACCACGAACAAAGGAAGGTTTTTTCAAGAAATCAGACTTTGTTTATGATGAGCATTTTGATACATACCTATGTCCGGGGGATCAAGAATTACCATATAGCACGACTACGAAGGAAGGTTACCGTCAGTATTTCTCTAATCCTACTCAGTGTAAAGGATGTAAATATCTATCCCAATGTACTCAAAGTAAAAATCATCAGAAACTGATTCAGCGTCATGTTTGGGAAGGGTACTTAGAAGAAGCTGAACACCTTCGTCATACGGAAGAAAATAAAATCATTTATGCCAAACGTAAAGAAACGGTTGAACGTGTATTTGCAGATGCAAAAGAAAAGCATGGTATGCGATGGACAAATTTAAGGGGACTTAAAAAATTGTCTATGCAGGCGATGCTTACTTTTGGTGCTATGAATTTAAAGAAATTAGCAAACTGGACTTGGGAAAGTCCAAAAATGGTATAAGAGTAGCCTCGAAGAGGGCTAGTTTAATTTTGAAGACCCCAAAAAAGAAGAAAGACACTCCGAATGGGGACATTCGGAGTGTCTTTTGTCGACAATCTGA
>NZ_NUMC01000016.1:0-97381 GCF_002577655.1 Bacillus sp. AFS040349
CCTTTTTGTCGACAGTCTGAAATGGAACTGTCAAATGACAGTTCCATTTAATTTTATTGCATTTTTTCCTTCTCGTAGCGGGATTTTTCATAATCGTCCTTCATATCATCATCGATATCCTCATTCATTTCTCCATAGCCTTCGCCATTAGCATTTTCGCCATTATTCAAAGCACGGCCTTGAGGAGACTCAAGCATTTTGTTAATTGTATCTGTTAAGATTTCATCAATATCCCGACTTGTTGAATCAAGTGGGCTATAGGCTTGAATTTGCTGAATCATATTTGGATTATCAGAAACGTACACGTGATAATAACGTGGAATAACTGATAAGGCTGTTTTCTTTACTTGATCGGCTGTTTCAAAACGATTATCTGAATCTGTTTCGTAAGCGACTAACACTTCTTCATCTGTAACTAATGTTGCTACATCATTTACGTTAGGAAGCTGAACACTTAAGCTGCTAATCGAATTGGCAACAGCTTCTCGGTCCATTCCAGGTGTAGGAGTATAGGCTATATCTTGAGGAATGCCGCTTTTTTGATGTCGAACAAATCCGAAGTTTGCTCCTTTATCATTTGCATTTGGCGAACCTTCTTCGTTGTACAAATCAGTACGATCACTTACATTTATTGTATTTCCACTTTCATGCATAAAAGAAGTATCTTCTTCTGCACCGTACTGACATGCTGTTAATAAAGATAAACCTACAATACTAACCGCTAATTTGGTTTTTATCAATATTAGCACCTCCTCTTCTTTTATAGTTACCAAATTGTCATGAAATTTTCTTAGCAATTGATGGTTGAAGATGTTTAGATTATGATAAGAATAAGGAATATGGATGAGGTGAAATCATGATAAGTGTTCAAAACCAGCATTTTGAATTAGTAAAAGAAGAAAAAGACGGTTTTAACGAAGAGGCTTTTAAGGAAAGATACAGCGAAATTTTAAATAAATACGATTTTATTGTTGGAGATTGGGGCTATAGTCAGCTAAGACTTCGTGGTTTTTTTGATGATCAAAATCAAAAAGCAACATATGACACAAAAATTAGTACCCTTGATGAGTACATATTTGAATACTGTAATTTCGGCTGTGCGTACTTTGTTTTAAAAAGAAAAAAAAAATAACGTGACAAAAAGTAGTCACGTTACCTAGTTAACCATCTTATTTTGACGTATAAGGTGGTTCTTCATTTTTGCTGGGGTCATCATGGGTTGGATGAGCCGGCATATCATGTCGCTCCAAATTTTGATGAAGTGATTTATTCTCGTAATTAAAGGCACTATAATAACGTTGTCCTTCCTGCCAAGGTGTACTTTTATTAGTAACAGGCTCGTCTTTATTTCGCGGTGAGCCATAAGGACCCTCTGGAAGTTGTTCAGGAATTAAAAAGTTACGTTGTGTTTCTACATTTGAAAAATCGGCATACGTTTCTTTTTCTTTATCATCCATCATAGGTCACCTACCTTTTAATCGGTAGTTTCTACGGAAAATCACCTTAACATACATCACATTAATTCATATAAAAAATCACGGAGCTCTGCTGCATCTTCCTCATTTAGCTGATAAGCATATTCTATGTATCCTGGTTCCTTTAAATCATCCTCACCAATAATGGCAAAGCGATTACTTTGTATATCCAAAACAAGATGCTTACCATAATAACGGTCGCTTTGAACAATGGCCAGGTCGAATCGCTGATTTTCCCCCACAAAGCTTACAAACCTTGTTTTTGTATCAACGGTATCATCATATAAAAAAAATCGTTCAGACATTATATCTCTCCTTATTTACCCAAATTTCATCCATACCTTATCATATCAGAAGAATTAAGTCCTGAAAAAACCTCAATCATAAATGGAACAAAATGAAAATAATTTTTTCAAAAAAAAGTCGAAAAACAGAAAAATATGTTAAAATGTTACTACGTATAGTTAATGTCAGAAGGGTTGAGTACATAATATGATAAGTGGGCTTTGTGAAAAACATTATAGGCGTTTAAGAAAATGGAGTAAACTATTTTTACATAAAAGCAAATTAAAGTTCTATCCACCTAAATTTGTACTTCGAGACCCGATTTTAGAAGGTGTCCATCAAGCGATGTTAAGCGGACATCAGGTTGCTGTAGTAGTCATGACTATTTCAAATCTTCGTGAATTTTCTCAACAATTGGAACCGGTACAATTAGAGGAATATAAAACAGATCTAAGAACAGGATTCAAAAGCATTGTTGAAGATTCCCCATACAACTCAGACTTACTTGTTGTTCACGATTATTACAGTGAAGGATTAACCATCTTCTTTAAAATAAATGATGATAAGCAAAGTGTTGTGTATATTGAGAATCTTATCCGAACACTAGTGCCAAGGTTAGAAAGATGGATGTTTACAAAGTATCCTTATTTTAACCAATCTTTTGAAATTGGTTATATGTTCATTGAAAGAGAGCACTCAACGATCCAGGATGCGCTATATACAGCACAACAACAAGCAGTGGCAATGGCTGAAAAGCGAATTCAGTCACGATATATAGAAACGTTATTAGAAATGCGTGATATTATTCAAAAACAGGATGTTAGTCTGTTAGCTCAACCAATCATAGACCTATCAACAAATCAAATTAAAGCATGGGAGTTTTTGACAAGGGGACCTAAAGATACTGCATTTGAGAGTCCTTTACAATTATTTTCATTAGCGAGGCAATCCAATTTAATTTATGATCTTGAACTTTTAGTCCTTGAGAAAGCATTTCATTTGATCAATTCAGTAGGTTGTATGGATGATGTATTTTTAAACTTCACTCCAATTACACTTGGGAATAAACGGTTTATTCCTGGACTAGAAAAACTGTTAACGAGGTACCCTGATATCGAGCCTAGAAGGATGATTTTTGAAGTAACTGAACGAGATTCAATTGAAGGCTTAAAATTTTTCCATGATAATATAAAACAATTACGTCAAAAGGGCTTTAGAATAGCTGTTGATGATACAGGAGCAGGATATTCGAGTTTACATACAATAAGTGAGCTTCTTCCGGACATTATAAAAATAGATCGATCTGTCATTCAAGATATTGACACGAGCAAGGTAAAGGAATCAATGCTAAAAGGACTTATTTTAATTGCAAGAGAAACAGGCTCCTTAGTAGTAGCTGAAGGTATCGAAAAGAAAGAAGAAGCAGAGGTTCTCAAAAGAAACCAGGTTGATTTAGCACAAGGATACTTTTATGCAAAGCCTGGACAATTACAGAAGGAACGTGTTGCTTTAGTATAGGAAGGTGATTACTTGTATTTTGTAGATCGAGAACAAATAGAAGCTAAACTGAAATTTCTAGAAGGACAGATAAAACTCTTTAATAACCAAACATCTTGGAATCAAGAAATAGAGAAGGCAGGACTAGAAAGAATTTGTCATATGTTCATTGAAACGGTCATAGATGTGGGAAATTCGATGATTGATGGATTCATTATGAGAGATCCTGGTAGTTACGAAGACATTATCGACATACTTTTAGATGAAAAAGTAGTTACTCAAGAACAGGCAAATGACTTAAAACAAGTCATCCTTCTTAGAAAACAACTTGTTCAGGATTATTTAGAAATTAACCATGAGGAGCTACAGCAGGTTGTTACTTCCCATAAAGCAGGAATTACTTCATTCCCAGCTCAAGTTCGAAGCTACATAGAAAATGAATTGGGCCCGGTCTCTGCATTTAAACCATTAGGATGACGAATACTTGTCATCCTCTTTGTTTTTATTACCAGTCTTTTAATAAAGGTTAAACAACCAGGGGAGGATTACTTTTGAAAAAATACAAAGGGTATTTAATCGACTTAGATGGAACGATGTATAAAGGAACTGAGCGAATTGAGGAAGCTAGTCATTTTGTTGACTATTTAGTTAAAAATGAGATTCCATATCTGTTTGTGACGAACAACTCTTCTCAAACACCTAAACAAGTTGCCAAGAAACTAAATGAATTTCAAATAAAAGCTTCAGAGGATCGGGTATTTACGACAAGTCAGGCAACAGCGAATTATATCGCACAAAAAAAGGAGCAGGCAACTGTTTATATGATAGGGGAAGCGGGCTTAAGGGAGGCTATCCAAACAAGTGGACTTCATTTAGTTGATGAAAATCCAGATTATGTTGTTGTGGGAATTGACCGAGACATATCTTATGAAAAATATGCAAAAGCCTGCATTGCAGTACGAAACGGTGCAGACTTCATTTCCACAAACGCAGATATCGCAATTCCTACTGAAAGAGGGTTATTACCTGGAAATGGTGCATTAACATCCGTCATAGCTGTATCAACTAATACAGCACCTATATTTATTGGTAAGCCGGAGAAAATTATTGTTGAACAAGCACTAGAGGTATTGGGAGTAGCAAAAGAAGATACATTAATGGTTGGAGATAATTACGATACAGATATAATGGCAGGCATGAATTGTGGAATTGATACTCTGCTTGTCCATACTGGTGTAACGACGAAGGAGCTACTAAAGCAATACAATAGTCAACCAACTTATACAGTAGATTCATTGAGTGATTACTTGAAAAATATAAATTGAAACGCAATGTAAAAAAGCTACTTTCAAAATGGAAGTAGCTTTTTAAAACCTTATTTATTCTACATCTCTGGCACGATGAGCAAGTCTGCTTGAAGCTGCTGCTGCAATTGCGCCAACAATGTCATCTAAGAATGTATGACATTTTCCACCCGATTTATCATTAAGATATTGAAGGATACCTGGCTTCATTTTGTCAATATATCCATAGTTAGTAAAGCCGATGGAGCCATATATGTTAACAATCGAAAATGCTAAAATCTCATCTACTCCATAAAGACTTTCATCAGTGCCGATAATAGATTGAAGAGGCTCCTCTAGTTGTCCTTTTTCAGCGAGAATATCAAACTGAATTCCTGTAAGAATAGCGTTTTGTACTTCTCTTTTTGTAAGGACACGATCTACATTATCCAAGCAATCGTCCATTTTGAGATCAGGATGATATTTTTCTTGTAGGAAGTATACAAGGTCTGCGATATCCTCCAGCTTTACGCCTCGTTTCACTAGCCAATCTCTTGCTGTTTTTTCAACAATGTCCATTTTCTCTTCACTTTTCATTCTTATCACCCAATTCTTTTTTTGTACGTTATGAAAGTAATGTCACAGAAGTTATTTTTAATATTAGATAAGTGCCAATACCTCTGTCTTTCCTTTTAAGGCTCGTCAGTAGACGAGACTTTTTGTGTATTTATTCATTGTATGAAATGAATCACTGATATATACGAATAAAAAACGTATCTTATCGTATTTTATGAATCAGTTCATTTCTAATCATTCCCTTGTTTTACTCTCTAATAACATGAATAAAGATAAAATTCTTTATAGAAGGGTGATTTCCTTCTAATAACTTATTTTCTTTTTAGTCTAATCATAAAGATAAGAATAAATGATTATGATTAGTATGGGGTTATTGCTGGGAGGATAAGGAAATGAAACAAACAATTTATGAAGAGTATGGGATAAAGGTAAGAGAAATAAGTAAATTAGGGAATTATGACTCGTTTAGCCTGCATAATAATCAATTTATTATTGTTCCTGTATCGCATATTGAAGAGGAAGAGCTATATGAATTGTATCAATTAAGTCAATATATGCTTGAAAAAGGGGAACCTCATTTAGCCACTATGGTCTTAACGAAACAAAATCACTTGTTTTTTGAGCAAGATTCAGTTAGATATGCTGTACTAAAATGTTCATCCTATACACAAAGCAGGTTTAACCTATTAGGAAGGGATTTAGCTCGTTTTCATTCAAAGGCAAGGGCTTATCCATATCAAGTATCGAAAACGCAGCGGATCGGTCAGTGGAAAATTCTTTGGGAAAAAAGACTGGATCAATTGGAGATGTTCTGGAGGGGGAAAGTTCAAAGTCAACCACTTTCTGCATTTGAAAAGTTGTTTGTTGAATCTTTTCCATATTATGTAGGATTATCAGAAAATGCTATTCAATATATAGTTGACACAGAATTGGATGAAGAACCACAGCCGATTGATTCAGGGACAATTTGTCACCAGCGGTTTCATGAATACACATGGAATCCTAGCATGTGTATAAAGTCTCCAACAGATTGGGTGTTTGATCATAGTAGTCGGGATTTAGCGGAATATATGAGGCAGTATTTCTTGGAAAAACCTGAAGAGCTTAGATCAGAGGGATTTAAATTCCTCGAAGAGTATGATCGTACCACTCCTCTTTCTCCCTTTTCCTGGAGACTAATATACAGCAGGCTGCTATTTCCAATTCATTATTTTGAGTGTGTAGAAGAATACTATTTATCACCAGAAGACCAACAACCGAGATTTGAAGACCGAATGAAAGTAATCTTAAAAAGATCAGGACAGTATGAAGAATTTTTAAAAGCTTACTCAAGTATGTTAACGATAAGAACAAGAAGGATTTCTGTCCCTGCAATTGATTGGCTTGCGATAAGGTAGGTTTGAACCAGCCCTGATTTTCCTAAAGGGTTCGGTTTTGAAGTACAAAATACGTATAAATATAGCTTTTCATATAGTAGTTAACACTAGAATTAAATTTAGCATGTAGTTCAGCAAAGGAAAATGCTTGGAGACATATATGCTCCAAGCATTTTTTATATCAAAATAAGCACCCATTTAAGCGATTGTCAAATCTACAAGAACCCTCAGGAAATAAGCGGAGAAATTCCTCTTAATGAGGGAAATAGCACAAAAAATAGATTAAATAGACGGAAAGATTCCGCCTATTTAATCAAAAAAGATGAAAATCGACCATTTTCCTTTGCTTAACCGGAAGAATTCCGCTAATATCCACCAACCGAGTTCCATTCTTCAGGATAACCGGAAAAACTCCGTTTATTAAACTATTGGTTACTCCCCTAGTAAGCAGTCATTGAAAATTATGGTAAAATATATATTGTCTTAAACTAACGTAAGAGGTGAGAAAATGAAAAGGCCTTACATATATGTAACAAGAAAATGCTCAGAAGAACAGCTGCAGCCACTTTACGAAATAGCTGATGTTGAAATGTGGGCTGAGGAAGAGAAGCCATGCCCTAGAGAGGTGTTGCTTGAAAAAGTAACAAATGCAGACGCTTTGTTAACAATGCTTTCTGATTCAATTGATCAGGAGTTACTAGACAAAGGAGCTCAGCTTAAAGTTGTAGCCAATTTAGCGGTTGGTTTTGATAATATTAATGTACAATATGCAAATGAAAAAGGGGTAGTTGTATGTAATACTCCTGATATCCTTACAGATACAACTGCTGATTTAACGTTTGGGTTATTACTTACATCAGCACGAAGATTAATAGAGGCAGCGGATTATGTCAAAGATAATCAATGGAAAAGCTGGGCTCCTCTTCTTTTAGCTGGTCACGATGTTCATCATAAAACGATCGGCATTGTTGGAATGGGGAAAATAGGACAAGCTGTTGCGAAGCGGGCAACTGGTTTTGACATGAAGATTCTTTATCATAATCGAACTAGAAATGAAGAAGCTGAAACAACATTAGGAGCAAAGTTTTGTCGTTTTGATGAGCTGTTAAATTCCTCTGATTTCGTTGTATGCCTTGCACCACTTACAAATGAAACAAAGAATCTATTTGATTTAGAGGCATTTAAGAAAATGAAAAATACAGGAATTTTTATTAATGCAAGTAGAGGTGCGGTTGTAAATGAAGGGGACCTTTATCATGCTTTAGTAAATAAAGAAATTGCGGCAGCAGGTCTTGATGTGTTTTTACATGAACCAATACAAGCTGATCATCCTTTAGTGGGATTGAACAATGTTGTGGCATTTCCACATATCGGCAGTGCTAGTCTTGAAACGAGATATTCAATGATGAATCTTTGTGCAATGAATATTAAAGCTGTTCTAAGCGGAGAAGAACCTAAAACAAAAGTAACGATTTGATGATGTTTGAAGTAAGGGTTAATTATGACCGTATTTTTCACTTGAAAACGTTTTTATTATAAAAACTGAAAATTCACCCTTGTAAAACAGTTCTTTACATTTTATAATGACAAGTATATTCATTGTGTCTTTTATGAGAGTACAATTGTACTTTATAGATAAACAAAAAGGAGTGGGATATTGTGGAGGCAATTCATGTTGGACTTTTAGGTCTTGGTACGGTTGGTAGTGGTGTTGTAAAGATTATAGAAGACCATCAAGATAAACTTATGCACCAAGTAGGCTGCCCTGTTAAGGTTAAAAAGGTTGTCGTAAAAACGTTAGAAAAAGAAAGACAAGTTCATATTGATAAAGAAATGCTTACAACAAACGTGGACGATGTGATTAAAAATCCTGACATAGATGTTGTTATTGAGGTAATGGGTGGGGTTGAAGAAACTCGTAAACACCTAATTGAAGCACTGAAGGCTAAAAAGCATGTTGTAACGGCGAACAAGGATTTAATGGCTGTGTACGGAACAGAATTGCTTTCGATTGCAACTGATAACGGCTGTGATCTATTTTATGAGGCAAGTGTAGCTGGTGGTATTCCAATTCTACGTACACTAGCTGAGGGCTTAGCTTCAGATCGTATTACGAAGATGATGGGAATCGTTAACGGTACAACAAACTTTATCTTAACAAAAATGACAAAGCAAGGTAGTGCCTATGATGAGGTACTAAAAGAAGCACAAGACTTAGGCTTTGCAGAAGCAGATCCAACTTCAGATGTAGAAGGATTGGATGCAGCAAGAAAAATGGCAATCCTTGCAAGACTGGGATTCTCAATGCATGTTGATTTAGATGATGTAAATACAAAAGGTATTTCTAGTGTATCTGATGATGACATCAGCTACAGCAAGCGACTAGGTTATACAATGAAGCTAATTGGTATTGCAGAACGTGAAAATGGAAAGATTGAAGTGTCTGTTGAGCCAACATTATTACCAGAAACACATCCACTTGCAGCAGTAAACGATGAGTACAACGCAGTTTATGTATATGGTGAAGCTGTTGGTGAGACAATGTTCTACGGTCCTGGTGCCGGAAGTCTTCCTACGGCAACATCAGTAGTTTCCGATTTAGTCGGAGTCATGAAAAATATGAGATTGAATGTGAATGGCCGCAGTGCTGTTGACCCTCAATTTGATAAACAATTAAAAAGTCCAGAGCATATTTACGCTCAGCACTTCTTAAGAATTAGCGCGAAAGATCAGGTTGGAGCATTCTCAAATATTACATCTCTTTTCTCTGAAAGAGGAGTGAGCTTTGAAAAAATCCTTCAATTACCTATTAAAAATAGTAACCTAGCAGAAATCGTCATTGTTACACATAAAGCAGCTCAAAGTGATTTTGAAGATATTTTACAGCAATTAAATGACTTGGAAGTAGTCGAAGAAGTTAAAAGCACGTATCGTGTAGAAGGGAACGGATCAATATGATGTGGAAAGGCCTTATCCAAGAATTTGCAGAATTTTTACCTGTAACTGAAAATACACCAAAACTTACTTTACAGGAGGGGAATACTCCTCTTATTCATCTACCTAAGCTATCTGAAAAGCTAGGTGTTGAGCTTTACGTAAAAACAGAGGGAACAAATCCAACTGGTTCTTTTAAAGATCGTGGTATGGTTATGGCTGTTGCTAAGGCTAAGGAAGAAGGCAGTGACACTGTTATCTGTGCTTCTACCGGTAATACATCTGCTGCTGCAGCTGCGTACGCAGCAAGAGCAAATATGAAGTGTATTGTTCTTATTCCTGATGGGAAAATTGCTTTTGGTAAATTAGCACAAGCAGTTATGTATGGAGCGGATATTTATGCTATTCAAGGAAATTTTGACCATGCATTAACAATGGTTCGAAACATTAGTGAAAAATTACCGATAACATTAGTTAACTCTGTTAATCCATATCGTATCGAAGGACAAAAAACAGCTGCATTCGAAGTGTGTGAGCAGCTAGGCAGTGCGCCGGACTATTTAGCAATCCCTGTCGGAAACGCTGGAAACATTACTGCATATTGGAAAGGCTTCAAAGAGTATAACGAAAAGAAACAAACAGGCCTTCCAAAAATTCACGGATTCCAGGCAGAAGGAGCAGCCGCAATTGTTCGTGGTGAGCCAATTGCAAATCCGGAAACTGTTGCTACGGCTATTCGTATCGGTAACCCGGCAAGCTGGGAAACGGCGGTTAAAGCGAAAGAAGAGTCAGAAGGACGTATTGATTCTGTGACAGATGAAGAGATTTTAGAAGCCTATCAACTAATTGCACGTGAAGAAGGTGTTTTTGCGGAACCTGGTTCTTGTGCATCTATCGCAGGTTTAATTAAACATCGTAAATTAGGCTTAATTGCAGAAGGCAGTAAAGTTGTTGCTGTACTAACTGGAAACGGATTAAAAGATCCAAACACAGCTATTGATGTTTCTGAAATTAAACCGATTGTTCTTCCAAATGACGAAGAGACATTCCTACAGCAATTAAGTGGAGTTACAGTACAATGATTGAAGGAGACATGTTAAAAATTACAGTTCCGGGAAGTACAGCTAATTTAGGTCCTGGATTTGATTCGGTTGGTTTAGCGTTAGGTAAATACTTAACGCTTGAGGTAAAAAAAGCAGAAGAGCGTATTTTCTTACCGATGACAGACCATGTAAGAGATATCCCTACAAATGATCAAAACTTAATTGCCAAAGTGGCGATTAAGGTAGCAGAAAAATATAATCAAACATTACCAGCATGTGAAGTAAAGGTTTGGAGTGACATTCCAATGGCAAGAGGAATTGGAAGCAGTGCTGCTGCCATAATTGCTGGTATTGAGCTTTCAAATCAGCTTTGTGATCTTCAATTAACAGATGAAGAAAAATTACGGATTGCAAGCCTTGAAGAAGGACACCCAGATAATGTTGGAGCTTCTCTGTATGGTGGCCTTGTCGTTGGGCTTCATCAAGAAGACAAAACAGAACTGGTTTGCGTTAAAGAAGTGAATGTTGACGCAGTAGTCGTTGTACCAAAATATGAGGTATTTACAAGCGATGCTAGAAATGTATTACCTCAAGAGTTGGCTTATAAAACAGCAGTTGAAGCAAGTGCAATCAGTAATATGCTTATTGCAGGACTTCTTACGAATGATTGGCATTTAGTAGGTAATATGATGAGCAAGGATCTTTTTCATCAGCCATATAGAGGGAAATTAATTCCTGAAATTCAAGCTGTTCAAGAAAAGGTCGAAGCACTTGGAGCCTATGGCTCAGCATTAAGTGGTGCAGGCCCTACTGTTATTTGCTTTATTGAAAAAGGCAAAGGAAATGAATTGGCAGAAAAGCTTTCTCATGATTTTAAAAATTGTGATGTAGAGTGCCTAGATATTGATCTAGTTGGCTGTAGAGTAGAGCAGGTACAGGAAATAAAGAGTATATAAAAAACTCGCCAATTGGCGAGTTTTTTATATACAAGAGTGGGATGGAATAAAAAAGACTGACACCTATATGTCAGTCTTTTTGTATTAGAATACTTGTTCTACTTCTACAACACCTGGTACTTCTTCTAATAACGCACGCTCTATACCAGCTTTTAAAGTGATTGTTGAGCTTGGGCAGCTTCCACAAGCACCTAAAAGGCGAAGTTTAACAATACCATCTTCTATATCTACTAATTCACAATCTCCTCCATCACGAAGCAAGAATGGACGAAGTTTATCTAATACTTCTTGTACTTGTTCAAGCATAGCTGTTTCAGTTGTCATTATAATCGACTCCTTTCCTTATCTATATTATATTTGAAATGAAGAAAAAAATCTAATCGTAAGATTGAATTTTCTAAGGCTTAATAAACCCAATATTACCATATAATCTTTCTAAAGGTAAGGGAAAGGAACCTGTTTTCATTAGTAAGTATACCCAAATGCTGTCATGAAAATAGCTCTAATCTCAAAGAATTCTAGCTAGCCTCAAGATGTTTAACAGTTCTTATATAATGTTAAGGATGGAAAGATGATAATATATCGACTACAATGGAGAAAAAGACGGTAGGTGAAGGAAAATGAAGCCTGTTGAAATTAGTGTATATGGTGCAGAGGTTCTTTGTCCAAGCTGTGTGAATTTACCATCAGCTAAAGAAACGTATGAGTGGTTAGAAGCTGCATTAAGTCGAAAATATAAAGATCAACTGTTTAAAATCGTATATATTGATATTGATCAGCCACAAGAAGAGCCTGATAAGCAGGAGTTTGCCCAAAAGATTCTTAATGATGAGTACTTTTATCCACTTGTTGTCATCGAGGGCAAGGTGGTAGGTGAGGGAAGTCCCCGTCTAAAGGTAATTTGTGAAGAAATGGAAGAGCATGGATATGTAAGTAACTAAATAAAAACACTCAAGTCCATTGACTTGAGTGTTTTTTATCGTTTAGCGTATAATTTTGGATAACGCTTCGACATCCAGCTCCAGCACCTAGCCCCTCGAGGTCATAAGCCAATTTAGAATATAAGGCAAAGTACGCCTTCTATTCTAAATCGTCTTATGCTGGTCGGGGCTGAACGAGGCGCTTCCGCTTTTGTTATTAACCATTATGATATTTGTACTGGTTAATCTATTCAAAAGTACTTATAAATTAAGGGTTTTGGTGAGGTTGTCCAATAAAACCCGCCTAAACCCTGCCCTTTTAAGAAAAAACTTTGATCTATTTTAACGGTTGATTAAATCACCGAATGCTTTTGCAAGTTTGTCTGAAGTATCAATTTTCATTTTCTCAGTAACATGTGTATATACTGAAAGAGTTGTTTTTGCATCCGTATGTCCTAAACGTTGCATGATCGCCCGAAGATCTGCACCAGCTTCCGTTAACATGGAAGTGTGTGTGTGTCGTAGGATGTGCGGATGTAATTTCTTTTTACAATTAGTTTCAGCCTTTAAAAATTTTTCTATCCTTTTTATACGGTAGTGAACAAAACGTGGACTCATAGGATATCCATCTTCTCTCGTTATAACAAAGTCTTCATCATGCCAAGAATTTCGAACTCTCATTTTTTGTTCATTAATAAGATTCTTTTGACGATTCAAAAGCTTTATTAAATGATCATCAATTGAGATTTTCCTAATTGATTTCTTAGTTTTAGGGGGAAGTAACTGGTATTCGTCTTTTTTTCCATCGATGTTATAAATAGTTTTTGTAACATTAATTTCTTTGGAATTAAAATCAATGTCTTTCCACTTCAATGCGAGTAATTCTCCTATTCGCATCCCTGTAAAGGCCAGAATTGTAAAAATGGCATCGTCACTAGGAAGACCATGCTTGTCCACAATATTTAAAAAAGATTTTAACTCTTCACGCTCGAGATATTGTTCCGCTGTTTGATCAGATTCGATCTCTTCTATAGTTAAGGTTTGTTTAGGGAGCACTACCATGTCAGCGGGAGAACTTTTAATAATATCCCATGCAATTGCCTGTTTAAATATCTTCTTAGCAACACTATGGGCACTATAAATTGTATTATAAGAATATCCATCGTTAGACATTTGATCTATTACATTTTGATACGCTTTTTTAGTAATGTTTCTAACGGGAATTTTCGCTATATATTTTCCGAATCGTTTAATATGATATTGATTTGAACGAAAAGCACTATTCTTTGTATTACGTTTATGTGTTTCAAGCCATTCATTGGCTAACTTTTCAAAAGTTATTTGACTTTGTTGTGGATCTGTCGTCAAGCCGTATTCAACAATCTCATCTATTTTTCTTTCTAATTTAATTTTCGCTTCTGGTTTAGTTTTCCCTCGAGCTGATACACGTTTACGCTTTCCAGTAACAGGATCTTTTGGTATTTCTTCAGTACACTCCCAAACTTTGCCCTTTTTAGTATCAACTTTTCGACAATACATAAAATATGCCTCCTAGAAAACAATCACAGTCCTTTTTAATTTTCCAATAATTTTAATATCACTATTTTTCCCTACAATAATTGGTGGATATTTAGAGTTTTCACTTTGAAGGACTAATGAGTCATCAGTCTTATGAACTCTTTTAAGAACCGCTTCACCATCGATTAAAACAGCTGCTATTTCTCCGTTCTCAACTTCATCTTGAGCTCTTATTAGAAGTAAATCTCCATTGTGGATTCTTGCATTTATCATACTGTCTCCTTTAGCTCTTAAATAGAAGTATTCTCCACCATTTAGCCAAGCTTTTGGTGTTTCTTCATGACCTTCTATTTCTTCGTAAGCTAAGACGCCATTCCCGCAACTAATGCTTCCTACTATAGGAAGTTCTACTACGGATTCTTTTGGAGAGAGATACGGACTTAATTCTTCCGCAATATTGCTCTTGAAACTAGGATCTATTTCAGATTTATGTACTTTAAATGTATCGGAAAGTTTTTGTACGTTCCCAGGGTTAATTAATGTCTTATGATTTATGTAGTCAGAAAGAGTACTTTTAGAAATGCCAGATTGTTCACTAAGTTTAATCTGTGTCCAACCTCTTTCTTTCATTAAACGTTTTATATTTTCAGAGATTTCTTTTTTTAATGGTAAGTCACGATCAAACATCTTTTATCACCTGTCCATTTGATTTATAAAACAATTATATCCGATATTTTACGGAATGTACAGAAATATTCCGAAAAAACTCGAAAATAAATATTTGGAAAATCCGAGAATATCCGGTTGACATTCCGAAATAATTCGGATAATCTATAACTACACCGAGACGGCAAGGAGGTGACACTATGATAAAAATTACTCTCCGTGCAGCACGAGTTAATGCAGGTCTAAGGTTAGTTGAAGCTTCAAAACTCTTTGGTATCAATAAAGATACACTTTCTAAGTATGAACATGATTCAACTAACGTGCCTCGCTCGATCTTCATTAAAATTGAAGAGATTTATGCTATCCCGGTAGAAAATATTTTTTTTGGTCCTGAATCCGAATTTTTTCGGAAAAAGAAATCGGCATAAAGGAGGGTAGACTTAATGATTGATTTTCAGGTTAACGAAAAAATGCTTGAAGAGCGCTTCCTACAAGAAATGAGGAGGCGCTTAGATCAAATTGAACACAAGCATACTTTTTGGGATATGAAAGAACTCTGTCGTCAGACAAACATGAGTGAAAACAGCATTAAAGAAAAATTCTTTTATGATCCTCGTTTTCCTAAACATAAAATCGGTGGTAAATGGTATTTTCCGGCTAAGGAGTGTGAACTTTTCTTACTTCTATGGTTGAAAGAGCAACCAACACATTAAGGTGGGATTGAAATGAAAAGATTAATTTGGAATTCAGATAATGGAAAATATCGTGTATTGGTTCGTCACTTTGAAGGTGATCCAGGACCACTAGTGGATTATTGGAAGCTCAAGCCTAATGGCAAAAAACAATCTATTAGATATAAGGATTTGCCTAACTATGTTCTAGAACAAATTGAAATCATGAAATCTCAGATTATGTTCAAGTAAAGCTCCTGCTGGGGTTTTATAAGTGGACAAGTTATTCCACAGAGGGGAGAGGAATTATGAACATAAAAATAATTGGAAAAACAATCGTTTGTGGAATAGAGGTTCCGAACATCGAAGGCGGATTTGGAGACGGTAAAAAAGCCTTGTTAGCTAAACAAATAGGTGAAATTCATGCTAAAGATATTTCTGCTGTAAATCGAGCAATAAACATGAATAGAAAAAGATTTAAAGATGGCATCGATGTTGTTGATTTAAAAGGTACGAGTTTCGTGATGCATTTAATGCATAACGGAATTTATACCCAAAATAGCATTAATCGTTCAGAGAATATCTTCTTACTATCTGAACGAGGGTACTCAAAGCTTTTGAAAATATTTGATGATGATTTAGCTTGGGAAACATATGACGAAATTATCGACAACTACTTTACAAAAAGGGATTCAACACCAGATATTTCTCGATTAAGCCCTGAGCTACAGATGTTCAACCAAATATTTAATACCGTTGCTCAAATGGAATTACAAAGTGCTGAAACGAAACAAGAAATACTAGAAGTGAAAAATACAGTCTCTACTATCACAGAAACTTTCTTACATAAGGATGAAGACTGGAGAAAGTCAATTAACCAATTGTTGAATAGTGCTGCAAGAAAGCTAAATGGTGACTTTAAGGAACTTCGAACTAGAAGTTATCAAATATTAGAGGAACGTGGCCATTATAAATTAAGCGTACGTTTAGAAAATCTGAAAAGTCGGTTAGTTGAAAGTGGCGCGACTAAAACAAAGATCAAACAAACGAACAAGTTAGATGTTATAGAAGCGGATCCTAGACTCAAAGAAATCTATACGACAATTGTTAAGGAGCTTTCAATTGGAGCTATTAACAGATAGAGAGGATGTATTTCATGGGTTACTTATGTTTCTTTGTAATACTTTTGGTCTCAATATGCATGTCACTAACTATTGCATACAAATTGGGTTTAATGGAGTAAAAAAAGCACGTGCTGCGAACACCTGCTTTTTAGGACGAAACATTAAAATTTGATTAAACAATAACACTAATTATTTTTTTTATCAAGTAAAGGGGAGTTGAATCCTTCCTTTTACTTAAATATATGCAGTTAGTAGGACAAGTATTCCAAGAAAGGAATGATTGTCGTGGAAATAGTTGAAGTTACTATACCTCATTGCTATTTATGGATGACTGAGTACATTCGGGACAGAGATAAACGAGCAGAATTATTTAATGAGTATGTAAAGGGATATGTGCAGCTACACGATCCTGACCTTAAATTAATCAGGATAGAAAAGATGAAGGCTATATGCGAGAGGATGAAAACAGATGGCTAAATTTAGGATGGTTCATACAGAGTTTTGGGACGATCCAAAGGTTGTCGAGGAAATGACACCAGAAGATAAGTACTTTTTCCTCTATCTTTTAACAAACTCTAATACTACACAAATAGGTATTTATCAGATAACTAAAAAGCAGATTGCATTTGACATGGGATATTCAATTGAAAGTGTAAATGCCTTATTAGACCGATTCATTAAACATCATGGAATTATTTCTTATAACAGTGAAACAAGAGAGCTAGCAGTTAAAAACTGGGGTAGGTACAACTTCAATAGAGGCGGTAAACCTGTTTTAGATTGCGTCAAATCGGAATTGAAATCTGTTAAGGATATATCATTAATTCAATTTGTTGGTGAACGAGTCGAAAAGGATGATATTAGAAATTTATACGAGTCGTACTACGTTACGAGTGAAAATATTGAAGAATTCAATGACAACAACGGTTTATACGATACGTACCACGATACGTTACCGATAGGTGGACAAGAAGAAGAAAAAGAAGAAGAAGAAAAAGAAGAAGAAGAAAAAGAAAAAGAAGAAGAAGGAGAAGGAGAAGAACAAAAAACTCCTCCTAATGCAGCTAATTTCTACCAAGAAAATTTTGGTGTTCTTAATGCCTTTATTGGAGAAACGATTTTTTACTGGGAACAAGACTTAGGAGTTGAGCTTGTTATTGAGGCTATGAAAAGAGCTTTAAAGCAACAAAAGAAATGGGCTTACGCAGAGGGGATACTTAAAGATTGGGCTAACAAGAATTTACGCACTATGAAAGACATCTTAGCCTCTGATAAAGAATTTGAAAATAGAAATATCAACCGAAAAAGCACAGGTAAAGCTATTCGAACAGAGAAAACTCCATCATGGTTAGATGACGAAGAGAAACCTAAGGAACCTAGTAAAGAGCATTCTCCAGAAGAACTTCAAGCCTTTGAAGATGAAAAAACAAAATTATTTAATCGTATTAGGAATTATAAGGACCAGCGGAGCGGTTAAAAATGCGAGGTTTATATTTTGCTTTAGATCATTGCAATCTTGACTGGACTTATAAGCAAGTTGCACTTGTAGAAGAAATGAAAAGGAACACTCCGCTTAGTGAATATCAGACCTAAAATGTGCAGTAAAGGAGATAGAGAAATGAAAGCAACTATCGGTTGGGTTTTAGGTTTTGTAAGTGGTGTATTATTTACTTTAATTATTATGAGTTTAGGTGGTTAAGTCGAATGAGAGAGATTAAATTCAGAGCATTTATTAAAAATATTAAATGGCTACTTCCAGTTATCACAATAGACTTTGATAAAGACAATGGATTTGTAGAAGTTGATTTATCAGGTGAAGGTGACTATGCAGATTATACGTTTGATGAAGTTGATTTAATGCAATATACAGGCTTTAAAGATATTAATGAGCATGAAGTATATGAAGGCGACATTGTTGAAGTGAAATGGCTTAAAGATACAGATAAGGGTGTTGTCAGATGGTTTGCTTGTGGCTTCTATGTCATGGATATGGAATGGCATTCACCAATACCGTTAAGTAGTATGTCAGCAAAAATAGAGGTCGTAGGAAATGTTCATGAAATTCAATTGTTGCGGAGGGACGAAGAGTGAACTTCGATAACTGGAAAGAACGTATTGAGGAAATCAAAAACAATGTCCATAGAATGAATTGCACTATCGGTAGCGAAGGGGATAGAGAGGGTTATTACTATGAGCTTATCGACACTGACTATGAATGGTTGTTTTCGTTTATTGAAGTTCAGAGAAAGCTAATCGAGTCATTCGGAAGAGTTACAGAAGGTATGACAGAAGATTACCAAATGTTAAATGAGCGATATGACAATCTAAATAAAGAATATACAAAGTTCAAAGCAGATGTAGACAAGCTCTATAAGTACGCTCATCTATCTGCTAAAAAGTCTATCGAAGATAAAGAAAAGGTAATCAATTTATTGGACACAGCAGATGACGAACTGCAATATGCTTCAACTACTGGTGATGATTCAAATAGAGAACATTATATAAAAAATGCTATGAGATTTATTCGTGAATCGGCTGAATTATTGAAATAGCTTAATGCACAGTTCGCTGAAAAACTGTAGGAAGGAGGACATTCTGTGCAACTTGATTTATTCAGAGAAATTATAGTTGATAACTTCGCAGGTGGTGGCGGTGCTTCTACTGGAATTGAAATGGCTACAGGGTTATCAGTAGATATTGCAATTAATCATGATCCTGCAGCTATTGAAATGCACAAGCTAAATCATCCAGATACAGAACATTATTGTGAGAGTGTTTGGGATGTTGATCCAAAAGAAGCATGCAGAGGTAGAAGAGTTGGGCTTGCTTGGTTTAGTCCCGATTGTACTCACCACAGTAAAGCTAAAGGCGGTAAGCCTGTTAAACAGGAAATACGAGGATTAGCATGGATAGCAGTCAAATGGGCATTAGCTGTAAAACCTCGGGTAATTATGCTTGAAAATGTTGAGGAATTTAAAGATTGGGGACCTATTGAGGATGGAAAACCAGTTAAAGAATTGAAAGGTGCTACTTTCAATAGTTTCATAAAATCATTGAAATCCATAGGTTATGAAGTGGAATTTAAGGAGTTACAAGCATGTGATTACGGAGCTCCTACAATAAGAAAACGATTCTTCATGATTGCAAGATGTGATGGGAAAAAGATCATATGGCCGAAACCAACTCATGGTGATCCGCAAAGCCCTGCAGTCCAATTAGGAAAGTTAAAGCCTTGGAGAACATCTTCGGAAATTATTGATTGGAGTATTGGTGCACCATCAATATTCAATCGAAAGAAACCATTGGTAAAAAACACTCTTAATCGAATACAAAAAGGCTTGGAACGGTTTGTGATTAATAATGATAAGCCTTTTATGGTACCGGATGAACACAAAGCTGCTTTCTTAATTAGTTATTATACTGAGCAATCAGAAAAAGAAGTAAGAGGGTTATCTTTGAATACACCATTACACACGATTACTGCAGGTGGAAATCGTTTCGGTTTAGTTACTGCATTTCTCACTAAGTATTACGGTCAAAGTACAGCACAAGGATTAACAGAGCCTTTACACACTATAACAACAAAAGATCGTTTTGCACTTACAGCAGTTAAAACTAATGGGTACCAGGTAACTGATATTGGTCTTAGGATGCTACAACCGCATGAATTATTTGCTGGTCAAGGATTTCCAAGTAACTATATTCGAACTGGTACAAAATCAGATCAAATTAGAAGAGTGGGTAACAGTGTTCCTCCACCTTTTGCCGATGCATTAGTAAGAGCGAATTTACCTGAATTGTGTTCAAGTAATTCAAGGTATGCGGTAAGTGTTTAATACGCAATCAAAGGAGGGGTGGAGATATGAAATCAAGGACTTTTGAAACCACCAATAACTATAAGCTAACCATTAAGAATAGAAAATCTGCTGTTATTTTCGAGATTGAAGAAGAACAAGCAAATAAGCATTATCAGTATTGGTTTGCGTTTACTCCAGATGGCTTTATTGATTTTATAAAATACATCGAGAAAATTGCAAATGAATCCTGGGTTAACTTACAACCTAAAGAAGCTGATAGCTTAGGATCTGATTACTACGAGTATTATGACAGAGAACTTGATAATAACGGTTATCTTAGAATTAAAAATAATGGGTTATTAATTGAAAGACCATCTTTAGAAAGTAATAGGTTGTACCAGTTTAACAAGAAAAAGATGGAGTCGTTTATCTACGATTTAAGAGGTAAGTAATACGCAATCCAAGGATTTAGCGCAGTAATAAGAAGGGAGTCAATTCAATGATTGTAATGTTTCAAATCCTGTTAATGGCAGTTATTTTGATAACCGCTCTTGGTGCAGTCGCAGAGAAGGATAAAGAGGCTAGAACAAACTTAACATCTATTGTATTTGCTTCTATTGCTGCATGCCTTATCACATTTGCAATATAGAGGTGTAAACCAATCGTAAGAGGAGGTAACATATGAATATCCTTGTTGGAGATAAATATAAAATCACATCGGATAAACTAAATATAACGGTAAATGAAAGCTACGAAAAATTAAATGATGAGAAAGAACCTACAGGAGAAATTGACTTCAAACCAATCGGACATTTCGGTAATTTAGTACAAGCTTGTAACTTTCTTCTAGATAGAGATATAAAAATAGGTGATGCCGAAAACCTTTCAGAATTAGTTAAAGAAATACACGCAGCTAAGAAACGAATTTGTGAATCAATAAGTAACAAATAAGCGTTGTTATCCACAACTTACTGTTAATAAACTTAATAACTGTGTATATAATCATATATTCACATAAGAGGAGCGGACCAAATGAACAAAGATTACATTTTCTTTTGTCAGAATTGTGGACTGCCTCAAAGAATAACAAACTATGTGATTAAGAAATATTTTATCTCTTATGGAGTAAAAGGATTTTATTGTTCAAACTGCTGTGCTTATAACAAATTTACAGATGAAGAAAAGCAAGTGCTCTTGAATGATTGAATTAGGGGTGGAGTGAATTGGTAGCTAATAAAAGAAAGCACAAAAAACGATTGGGTAAGTTAATAAACAAAAGAATTAAAGAAGCGGATAAACAGAGAGTTGAGAGCAACTGGAGAAATATATTCGTAAAGAAAGGAATTCTAAAGGAGGAGATTCTTAATGATAAGTAAGGTTCATACTTGGAAAATGACTGAGGAAGAACGTCTTGATTATATAAAGAAGCATCCTATTAAATACCTGAAAAATGAAAAAGATTCAAGTGTACCTAATAAAAATAAGAAAAAATAAAAATAAGCCAGGATCACTCCCAGCTTTTAAAAAGAAAAGGTTTAATACATTATAACATATGGTGGTGATCTGGTTGCAGACTGGTTTAACCTTTAAAGAAATAGATGAAATGGTACTAGACTACAAGATTGCCTTAGAAGATGCCAAAAGACGTTATGAATTAGCTTCCGATGATAAACAGGATAGTGAAACCCGTTCAGATAAAGAAATCATCAAGGATATGATCACCGATATAGAATATGCAATTGAATGGATGGAAACGGGAAGACGTCCAGGTAATAAAAGAGGTATAGAGCGAAGAGCCGCTTATCAGAGAGAAAGAGCTTTTGATCCATTAGTTATGCAAAAGTATTTTAGAAGTGCGGATGATTTAGATTATGAATGGGATAAATCTGATAAAGAACAATTAATAAGTGTTTGGGAACAGGAGCGGATAGAAGATGCTTTATCAGTTCTCACTAAAAAAGAAAGAGAAATTTACTTAATGTCACGCGGTTATTGTATTAGATATAAAGATATAGCGAATTATTTAGGTGTATCAGTTAGTACTGTTAAGACAAATATCAAAAGATCGGAAAAGAAAATAAGTCAAAGAATTAGAGAAAGCCTCTTCTGCTTATGTAGTTGAGGTTTTTCATTGTTCTAGAAGCGGATGTTGTTTTTCGTCAACCAAATGCCACCAATATATAAAGAGACATGGAAGGTGATTGGGTGAAGATTGCTGATCATTTAAATAAAGAACAGAAGAAAAAACTTAATCAGTTAAATAAACAAGAATCATCCAAGAAGAAACAATCACCTAAGAAAAAGAAAATAGAAGAACGTGTTGATTGGGTAGATATTATGGGTATGAATCGTGATACTTACAAACGTAACCGAGGAGCAATAAGGAGGAAGTAATGCTAAAGAGTTGTAAGCATTGTGGAAGGATCCATGAAAGATCATTCCAGTGTCCAAGTAAACCAAAAAGAACAAACTACAAAGTTACACACGTTGATAAATTTAGATGGACTGCTGCATGGCAAAAGAAACGGAAACACATTAATGAACGAGATAAATACTTGTGTCAGGTCTGCATTAGAGAATTGTATAACACTCAACAAAGATATAACTTTACTAACATAGAAGTCCATCACATCGTACCGATTGTGGAAGACTGGAACAAAAGATTAAAAGATAATAATTTAATTTGTTTGTGCAAGTATCATCATGAGATGGCTGAGAGTGGAGAGATAAGTAGAGAAGAATTGTTGGAGATCGTTAAGGTTCAAGAGATGAAACATGCATTTTAGGTCCCCCCGGGGGTCTTTTAGGCTTTTTTTCGATTTTTCCTACACCACGCTGCCCCCTACGGTCAAAAAAAATTCCCGAAATGGAAAAAATAAAGGAGGTGAGGAAATGGCTAGACCAACTAAAAGTGTGAAGACAATGAGTAAGAATCTTACAAAAGAAGAAATTCAGGTTCGTTCACAAACGGAAGATAAGTTAAAAGGAACAGCCGATAAAATTTCCCCACCGACACCATTAAATGCTAGACAAAAGAAAATATTCCATTACATTGTAGAAGAGTTAAGTTCTAGTGGGATTTTAGGTAATTTAGATATTTATATTTTAGGAACATGTGCAATTTCAATAGATCGACTTCAACAAATTGAAAAGATGATAAATAAAGATATTAATAATTTATTTGATAAGAACCTAATGAGTGCGAAAGATAAATATACAAAGGATTTCTTCAGATGTTGTAACGAACTAAGCCTTTCACCTCAAAGTAGAGCTAAGCTTGGCAATTTAAATCTTCAAGCAAAACAACAGGAGGAAGATCCATTACTCAAGGTTTTGTCTGGTGGTAAAAAATGATAATAGAAAAAGCAGTTCAGTATGCAGAAGATGTACTGAGTGGCAAAGAAATTACCACTAAGGAAGTTAAAAAACAATGTGAATGGTTTATGAATGACCGAGAAAGACAAAATGATGAAGATTTTAAATATTACTTTGACTTGGATGAGGTTTTAAGGATTGAAGGAATACTTCAATTGGTAAACTTTGCGACGGGGCTTGGGGTTATAGGGAAATCGATTTTAAATGGTATGGAAGGTTTCCAAGCATTTTTTATTGTAAATATATTCGGTTGGAGATTTAAAGAAGACAGTGAAAAATACCGTTATCGAGATGTTACTTTATTTATTCCACGTAAAAATGCAAAGACATTTATTTGTGCTCTTATTTTAATAATATTAATGCTTACTGAAGATAACTTCTCGGAATTTTATTCTATTTGTTTGGACCGTGAATTAGCTGGGGAAGTAAAAAAAGCCATGACTCAGATAATTGAAGCAAGTCCAAACATTAGTAAGTATTTTATTATACCTAAGACACTTAATGGCAGAGTTAAGTGTAAATTAACCAATAGTTTTTTTCAGGCACGTACAGCTGAAGCGAATAAAAACAACTCTATACGTCCTAGTGCTTTTATTGCTGATGAAGTTGGAGCTTTTAAGGATTATGGAAATATTAATGCAATGAAATCAGGACAATTAAACGTAAAAAATCCTTTGCGTTTTAAACTAACTACTGCTTACGCAGAAGACAAATCTATTATGTTAGAAGAATTGGCCTACATAAAGAAAGTATATAGTGGGCTTATTGAAGATGATCGTATGTTCGCACTTTTGTATTATGCAGAAGAAGAACATTTATGGGATGATATAGGCTTATATCAAGCGAATCCTTTACGAATTGAAGCAAACTATAATGAGATTAGGGACAGTCGTAAAACAGCTTTAGAAAAACCAGCAGAACGTGAAGAATATCTTTGTAAACACATGAATCACTTTTTACCTTCCTATAGTGGTGAGGCTTTCATCAATATAGATGATTTACAAAAATGTAAGATTGATAGCTTTGATTGGTCGGGAAGGCAAGTATGGATAGGTCTGGATTTAGCAATGACCAATGACAATTGCTCATACTCTATGGTTACAGAGGAAGATGCAGAGATCTACGGTGAATCTTTTGCGTTTGTACCAACCGAAAGGATACCTGAGAAAAACAAGTTTGAAAAAATAAATTACTACGATTTCATAAAAGAAGGTGTTTGTTTTTCATGTGGCGATATGACGGTTGACTATGGATTTATCGAGGAAATTATTCTGGCTATAGAAGAAAAACATCAAGTAATCGTTATGGGAATTGCCTATGACCGGTATAACTGCTTATCAACTGCCCAAAGGTTAGAGCGTGAAGGATATAAAACGGTGGAAGTAAAGCAACATTCAAGTGTTCTTCATCCAGCAACTAAGTTACTTCAAGAAAAAATTCTAAACAGAGAATTTCATTATACTGAAAACAAGCTATTGGAAATTAACTTTCAAAACGCCAAAGTTACAGAAGACAACAATAAAAATAAATATGTAAACAAGAAAAAATCAAATGGAAAAGTAGACATGGTTGTTAGTTTAATTAATGCAATCTACTTACTACAACAAGATGTGTTTTTTAATCCCGACTCGAATTGGGGAGCACAGGTTATCTAGAGGGAGGTGAAATGATGGGTTTGATTAAGCAATGGAAAGAATTTAGACAGTATCAGGAAAATAGAGAAAGTATGACTATGGAAGAATTACTTTTAAGTGTTGGAATAACGACTGGAGTAATATCTAAAGAGCAAGCTCTAAACATTCCTGCCGTAAGTGCTTGTTTAGGAGTCATTTCTGATACTGTCGCATCGTTACCTATTGTTCTCTACAAAGAGGATGGCGGCCAAGTAAGTGAAATAGATGAAGATGAAAGAACAAACCTTCTAAATGATGATACAAATGATACACTCGATGGGTTCCAATTCAAAAAAGCTCTAGTTGAGGATTACTTACTATGCGGTGCCGGATATGCGTTCATTAATCGCGAAAGAAACAATGTAAAAAGTCTACATTATGTGGACAATGTAAACCTCTCGGTAAACATTAATGCTGATCCAATCTTTAAGAAGTACGATATTCTAGTGAACGGTGCAAATTATAGAGAATTTGAATTCATTAAGCTTACTAGGAAATCAAAGGATGGTGTAACTGGTAAAGGAATTATTGATGAAAACAATAAAATGTTATCAGTTGCTTATAATTCTTTAGTTTTTGAGGAACTACTTGTTAAAACAGGTGGGAATAAAAAAGGATTTTTAAAAAGTCAGGGACGATTATCCCCTGATGCAATTAAGGAATTGAAAACGGCTTGGAACAATCTTTATAAAAATAACACTGAGAATGTTGTTATCTTAAATAATGGGTTGGATTTTCAAGAAGCTTCAAATACATCTGTAGAAATGCAATTGAATGAAAATAAGAAAACAAATTCTATTGAAATATGTAAGTTGTTTATTGTTCCACCATCAATCTTGGATGGGTCGGCAAGTGATGAAGTATATAACAACTGGATAAAGGTATGTATTTTACCAATATTGGCTGCAATTCAAACAGCTTTAAATAAGGACCTTTTACTACCAAGTGAAAAAGGTTCTTTTTATTTTGCCTTTGACACTAAAGAGCTTTTAAAAGGTGATATGGAGAAGAGATTTAAAGCTTATGAGATAGCAGCCAAAAACGGAATTTTTCAGATTGATGAAATCAGATATAAAGAAGACTTACCACCTTTAGGATTAGACTTCATCAAGTTAGGTTTACAAGACGTTCTATATAATCCGAAAACTAAAGAAATTTATACACCTAATACGAACAAATCAACAAATATAGACAATCCCACAAACCACTTGGGAGGAGGTGAAGAGTAGTGAGAATCGAGATTCGAGGGAATCAAGTTTTGCTTGATGGCTATGTGAATGCTGTTGGGCGTGAAAGTAGAATTTTACCTTCACCTAGAGGTAGATTCAGAGAACAAATTGTTCCAAAGACGTTTGAAAAAGCTTTATTAAAGGCGGAAGATGTAGAGCTACGTTTTAATCATGATAAGAATCGCAAGCTAGGATCGACTAAAGAAGGCAATTTGGAGCTACGTGAAGACAACATTGGATTAAGGGCAATTGCTACAGTTACAGACGATGAAGTGATTCAAAAAGCGAAAAATGGTGAGTTAAAAGGTTGGTCCTTTGGTTTTATTGACAATAAACCTAATTGGATTGATGGAGAAGATGGTGTACAGAAGAGATTTTTAGAAGATATTGACCTTTTAGAAGTATCCATCTTGGACAAGACCCCTGCTTATATTGCAACGTCAATTGAAGCTCGTGGAGAAGACAGTGTTGTATCTGAACAAAGAAGTGATGATTTTAAAGCGGAAATTGAAGATCTAAGTCCAGAAAAGAATGAGCAAAGGGATTTAGACTATTCACTTTATGATAAAGAATTAGAATTCCTTAAATTGAAAGGTGGAAATTAATAATGACATTTAAAAATGTATTAGCAAAACCAGTGATCGAATATCGTTCAATGCCATCCCTTTTGGAACAACGTAATAATCTATTAGATGAGATGGATGGGTTACTGAAAAAAGCGAAAGAGGAAACAAGAGCATTTTCTGAAGAGGAAACAAAACGTTTTGATGATATCAAAAGTGAAGTTGCAAAGATTGATAAAACTTTAGCTGCCGAAGAAGAAGCTCGTTCATTTGAGAAAAAAGAAGTTAAAAAAACTTCTGGGGAAGAAGAACAACGTGCGCTTGATGAAGCAAACTTTCTTAAATTTGTACGAGGTGAAGAACGTGCATTGGATGTTGCCTCTAATGGTGGAGTAATTCCTACTCATATTGCTAACAAGATCATTGAAAAAGTAAAAGAATTATCTCCAATCTATTCCATGGCAACTATCTACAATGTAGGTGGGGATTTAGTATTCCCTGTGTACGATGAGGAGACATCATCAATTAGCGCAACATATGTTGATGATCTAACGGAACTTACTGAAGGTACTGGTAAATTCACAACAGTTAAACTTCAAAACTTTATTGTTGGTTGCTTAGCTAAAATTTCAAAATCTCTAATGAACCGTACAGATTTTGATTTGCTTTCATTTGTAATCACAAAAGTTGCAAAGGCTATTGCAGAGTTCTTAGAGAAGGAATTAATTGTGGGTACTGCAACTAAAATGACAGGTGTTTTATCATCCACAAATGTGGTAACTACTGCAAGTGGTGCTGCAATTGTTGCGGACGAACTAATTGATTTACAAATGACAGTTCCAGAAGTTTACCAAGGTAACGCATCTTGGATATTAAACAAGTCCACATTCAAAGCAATCCGTAAGTTAAAAGATGGTGATGGTAATTATCTGTTAAATAAAGATGCGACAAATGGATTTGGTTGGACATTACTCGGAAAACCTGTTCATATTACTGAAAGTATGCCTGAGATTGCATTAAGTGCAAAAGTTATTGCTTACGGTGATTTCAGTGGTTTATATGTTAAGCTTGCTCAAAATGTTGAACTTCAAGTTCTTAATGAAAAATATGCAACTCAACACGCTATCGGAGTTGTAGGATATGTGGAAGTAGACTCTAAGATTGTTGAACCACAAAAACTTGCTTTATTGAAAATGGCTGCTGCATAATTCGAAGGTGGTTAATTCCACCTTCTTTTTTAGGAGGTGAAACAAATGAAAGTAAAAGCTTTGGTTAGTTTCGCAGGTATAGTTACAATGGGAAAAAATGAAGTCAGAGAAATTAAGGATAATGACGTACGTGAAAGTCTTATTCGTGTTGGTTATGTTGAAGAAATTAAACAACCAGAAGTAGTTATATCTGGGTTAAAAGCAGATGCTAATACTGTTGAAAATGAAGAAAAAGTACCTGAGACTGTTGAAAAAGTTGAAGAAAAACCTAAAAATCAGTCAAAAAGAAGGGTGAAAGCTAATGAAAATTAGTGAAGTAACCACAAATGACCTGATCGAATATGCTCGAGAAACTGCAGATCCAGAAGTAACAAAAACATTCGGTACTATTTTGCTTGCTTCAAAAGCGTATATAAAAAGTTATACTGGTCTTACTGTTGAACAGATGGATGTTAAAGAGGATTTAACCATTGCTCTAATGGTTTTGGCTAACGAAATGTATGAAAATAGAGTATTTACGGTTCAAGATAACAAAGTAAACGTGGTAATTAAATCAATTCTGGATATGCACTCCATCAATCTTTTATAAGGGGTGATCTAAATGAATCCAGGGCTTCTTGATAAACGTTTATCTTTTTCTTTTGGGTCAATTTGGGCTAAAAGAATAGTTAAATCAAAGAGAAGTGAGAACGAACAAAATGAGGAAGAGTATGAGTTTATTATTCGAAAGAATAATGAAATTGATTCGTATTTAACTTTTACCTCGGACGGTGTAAAATACCTCGTACTCACAGTTGATAATTATGAAAAAGAAAAAGGTTACATGGTATTAAAGTGTGAGAAAGCAAAGATTCATACTTTTTATGATACATGTACTATAAAAAGATATGTAGAAAGTGAATCAGTTAGTGGTGAAACAATATCTAATTTTCTACCTGTTTATACAAATGTAGCTTGTGAATTAGTAAGGTTGGAAACTGCCACAACTAATGAAACTGAGCAACAAACTGATATGAACCATAGGTATGAACTATACGTTGAGAATGAAACAGATATAAAAATTGGGGATAAATTAGAGGTTGCTCACAAAGGTGACCTTTATAATGTGGAAGTGAGAGATTATTTTAAATCACATACACATCAGGTTGTAACGATAGAACTTGAAGGTGAAGCATAATGATAAAAATGCAGTTTAAGAACTTTAAAAAGTTTGAGGAACATCTTCAGGAACTACAAAAAAACTTCCCTGAAGAACTTGAACAGTTTCTTTTAGATGTTGCAAAATCACTTAATCGTTCTGTTTTAAAACGTACCCCTGTACTGACGGGTGAATTGAAAAATAGTTGGAAGATAAGCAGCGTTACAAGATCCGGTGATTCAATTTATATCACAATTTTTAATGATGCCACGACTGAATATGAAGGTAGGCAAGTTCCTTTGGCTCCTTTTGTTGAATTTGGGCACAAAGTAGTTAATAAAAGTGGTGAAGTTGTAGGTAAGGCCGATGGCTACTACATGTTAACAACCTCTATAAAAGCAACTAACAAACAGATTCCAAGAAGGTTAAGAAAGATATTTGATAAGTTGGTGGCAAGCCTATGATCTTGGATATTCGTGAAAATATAATAAAAACTCTAAAGACTAATTTTCAAAATCATAAAATATATGGTGAAAAGAAAACCCAAGGCTTAACAAGGCCTTGTTTTTTTGTGGACATTTTACCGATAGATGCTCAAAAAATCACTCCGAATATGCAAGAGAAGTCTTATATTGTAGACGTCCAATACATGTCTTTAGAGGATACAAAGTTAAAGAACCTAGAAATGTCAGAAAAAATTTCGCAGTTATTTACACATGTTATTGGAACTGGTGGTAAGAGAATATCAGTTACAAATGAACGATTTGAAATCATCGATGGTATTTTACATTACCTTTTTGACATTGATTTCATTTTAATTGGTAAACAAACTGATGAACATGAACTAATGAAAAACATTAACCTTAATAGGGAGGTATTCACTTGGGACTTCCACGAGTAAATATATTATTTGAACAATTGGCGGCAAGTGCTATTCAGCGTGGTGAGCGTGGAATTGTAGCTTTGCTTCTAAAAGATGCAGCAGCACAAGGCACTCATGAAATTATTATGGATACAGATATTCCTACTGGTTTATCTGATGCTAACAAAAAGCAGATTAAATTAGCTTTAATCGGGGGAGTAAATGCCCCACTAAAAGTTATTGTACGTGTTGGTGATCCTGTTACAGAAACAGATTGGTCATTAGGATTAGCTTGGTTGGAAACAGTTAAGTTTGATTATCTTGTTATTCCTGAAATTGTAACAGCAGAACTTTCAACAATAGCATCATGGGTTGGTAGTCAGCGCACCAATAGAAAAATGATTAAGGCTATTTTGCCAGATCATGCAGCTGATAAAGAATACATTATTAATTTCACAACTGATTCAATTGTAGTAGGAGAAGACACATACACTAGCGCACAATTTTGCTCTAGAATTGCTGGATTGATTGCAGGAACACCGTTAAATATTGCTACAACGTTTCAACCTTTACCTGAAATATCTTCAGTCCAATCTTACACTAAAACACAACTTGATACTGCAATAGATAATGGAGAATTTGTTATTTATCACGATGGTGAAAAAGTAAAGGTTGCCCGTGGTGTTACATCTTTTGTTACTACTACTCAAACGAAGGGTGAAAGCTTTAAGAAAATTAAAATAGTGGAAATTCTAGATCTGTATTATACCGATATCACTAAGACTATTTCAGATAACTATATTGGTAAATATCCAAATAGTTATGATAATAAGGTTCTTTTAATTACAGCGATTCAAGCTTACCACAGACAGTTAGAAGCTGATCAACTGCTTGATGTGAATGTTAATGTAGTTGGAATAGATCTTGATGCTCATCGCGAGTATTTAACAAATAACGGTGTTGATATAACAAGTATGACTGATGAAGAAATTAAAACTGCAAATACAGGTGATGACGTCTTTATCGAGTCTAGAATTAAACCTCTAGACGCAATGGAGGATATCTCTGTGAAAGCTTATTTATAAGGGGGAATGTTAGATGTTTAATCCTGATCATGCTATATCTGGTACTCATGGAGAAGCTTGGGTTGATGGTGAAAAATTTGCTGAAGTATACGGACTACAAGCAAAAATTGATTTATTAAAAGAAGATGTGCCAATGTGCGGAACTAATAACGGCACAGGTAAAAAGTTGATGGGATGGGAAGGTAAAGGTTCCCTTAGGTTTAATAAGATAAATTCTAAAATTTTAAAAAGACAGTTAGATGCATTAAAAGAAGGTAAAGAGCTAAGGGTAACTATTGTTTCAAAGTTAGCAGATCCGGCTTCTTTAGGGGCAGAGCGTGTATCTATTCCTAATTGTACGTTTGATGATATTACACTTGCTGATTGGGAGTCGAAAACGATTTTACAAGAAGAAAAGCCATTTACTTTTAGTGATATGCCAGTATTAATCGATGCGATTGGAGTGTAATAAATGAGTAACTTTTTATTAAACATTGATCCAAAAAAATTCGACCTTCCAACTAAGCAAGTTAAAATTAAACGATTAGGTGAAGACGCGGTTTTTACTATTAAAGGTTTGAATAATCCTAGACTTGAAGAAATAAGAGAAATGGCCACTAATAAAGAGGGAGAAATAAATTCAGCTGAAGTTCAAGTTGAAACTATTTTATCCGGTATAGTTGAACCTAACCTAAGAAATGGAGAGTATTTAAAACACTTTGGTGTTGCTACTCCTTATGATTTAGTTGATAAGCTCTTTTTACCAGGTGAAAGACAATATATCTATGGGACTATTCAAGATCTAAGCGGTTTTGCAGATGATGCAATTGAAGAAATAAAAAACTAGTTAAGAGGGACGGAATGACAGCTATGATGTATCACTATTGGGTGCACGGTCGTTTGCGTCCCTCTTTCTTTTCTGAGATGAGTCAAAACGAATTGACTATAATAAGAGCGTTTTTTGAACTAGAAGTTGAAGAAATAAACCAACTCCCTAGGGGGTGAGAATATGGCTAAGAAAGAGGAATTACTTAAAGCGATAGTCTCAGTTGAAGACAAAGCCAGTAAACAGTTTGATAAAATTACAAAAAGCATGAACAAGCAAAATAATGAGTTACTTAGGCTAAAAGCTTCAATGGAGAAAGTAAGAGCACAGTCCAGGAAGAAAAACGATTTTCAATTTAGTACTACAAAAGCTGTTTCGGAGTCAAACCGATTAGAAAGAGCATTTAAATTGTTGCAAAGTTCTGCTAGCAAAGCAAGGGTGGCTATTGAGAAAGTTGGAAATATAACATCAAATATGGTACCAAGTGGGCAAACCCTATTGGGTGGAGCGATTGCAGGCGCATATTTTGGTAAACAGGCTTTTGATAATACATTTCTAAATGCTGCTAAATTTGAGATGTCTGCAAAAACAATACAAGCAATGTTTAATGATCAAAAGAAATCACAGGAATATATGAGTGCAATGGAAAAGGTAGCAATAGATTCACCATTATTCAACTCACAAGATATATTCCAGAATTCAAAATCTTTTATTGCGTTAACAAAGGAACAAAAGACACTTGAAAAGATGTGGGATCTATCAGAAAGGTTACTTGCAGTTGATCCAACTCAAGGAATCGAAGGATCTGTTTTTGCACTAAGAGAGTTGTTTTCTGGGGATGCCATTTCTATGGCTAGACGTTTTGAAATGCCTAAGAAAGAGCTGAACGATATTGCTAAAATGCCATTAGATAAGCAGATTAAAGCTTTAGATAAGTTGTTTAACAAGATGGGCATGACAAAACACCTTGTAGATGAAATGGGAGATACCACATTAGGGGTATGGAATCAAATTCTTGAAACTGTAAATGTTGCTAATAGGAAAATAGGGGAACCAGCTGTTAAAATTATTAAGCCTTTCTTAGATGACATAAATAATGCTTTACAATCAGGTAAAGGGAATAAATATGTTGAGTTTGGACAGCAAATGGCTTCAGGAATAGCAACCGGATTTGTAAATGGTGCACGTGGTTTAGGATCTTGGGTAGACGGCATAATGAATGATCCTAAGTTTCAAAAGCTAACTAGTGTAGAAGCTAAAGTAGGATTTGTTTTCGAGGATATCTCACAACGCTTTAATGAATGGTTAAATTCCGGTGGGAACGAGAAAATACAACAAACTGCAGATAAATTAATTCAGACTCTTGTTAAAGGAATCGAAAATTCAATTGAGTTGATCACTCCAATTGCTACGAAAATTGGAATTTCAATTGGTCAAGGTGTATTGTCGGGATTTAATTCTGCTATCCAAGATTCTTGGATGTTACAGATCCTTTCTGGTTCAAGTTCCGGAAAAAATGATTTTATAGTAGACCAAGGTGTTAAATGGACTGGAAAAGTTGTTAGTAATTTGTTAGGTGGTAACAAGTCATCTTCAAGTAATAAATCTTCTTCAACACCAAAACCAAGTTATGCTCCTACTGTTACCCTCCCTAGAGCAACAGGACATAAAAAGCATGCTTTTGGTATTCAACGTGTTCCAAGGGACAACTACCCAACAATTTTACATGAAGGGGAAAGCGTCAAAACTAAACAAGAAACTAATCAAAATAAAATCAATGGTGGAGAGCCTTCTGTTTTAATTACAGGTAATTACTTTACTGTTCGAGAAGAAGCAGATATTCAGAAGATCGCAAAAGAATTTGTTCGTGAATGGAAAAAGGAACGTTTAAATGTAGGAGGTGTTCATCAGTGATGGAATTTTGGCTTATTGACGGAAATGGAAGACAAAAACTCCGTCTTCCTGTGCCTCCACCAAACTATCTAAACGAAACTGGACAAGATGTTTATATTCAGGAGATTAATGATCTAGGAGAGCATTCCACAAAAGGTGATGCTAAATTAGACAGGACCACCTTAAAATCATTTTTTCCATCAGTATATTATCCTTTCTGCCAATATAAAAATTTCCCGAAACCTTACGAATTCGTAGAAATAATTAATGTGTGGGTTCATAATGATTTACCTATGAGATTATTAATTACTGAAACCAACATTAACAAATTATTTTTTATAGAGGATTTTTCGTATGGTGAAAGAGCAGGAAGTCGAGACGTTGAGTTTGAATTGAGTCTTATTGAGTATAGGTCTATACCTAAAAAGAAATCTAGCTCATCTGGCACTACTACAACATCCTCTAGATCTGAAAAAACTCCAAGTAAACCTAAGACGCATACTGTAGTTAAGGGTGATACTTTATGGGCTATAGCAAGAAATTATTATAATGATCCTTATAAATGGGATGAAATCGCAAAGGCAAACGATGTAAAAGATCCTAGGAAGCTTCAAATCGGAAAGGTGTTAAGGTTACCATGAGGTTAGTTATTGATAAACAAGAAATAAGGTTTCTTGATCTAACCTGGAGTGGGTCTAAATATAATGCTGCAAGACAAGTTTCTTTTACTTATCCAAGTAAGATTGGATATGCAATAAGTCCTGGTAGCATCTTAACACTGCATGAAGGTAATCGAACATTGTTTGAGGGAATTGTATTTAGTAAACAGATTTCAAATAAGTCTCATGAAATGAATGTAGTAGCCTATGATAGACTAATATATTTTCTTAAAAGTGAAGGTTCTTATAATTTCAAGACAACTACAGTTGGGAATGTCATTAAAAAGGTTGCAGCTGATGTTGGTGTTCCTGTTGGTAGTATTGCAGATTCAGAAACGTCAATTAAGCTCGATTCAATGATTAGTATGAATCTATATGAAGTGATTCTTCAAGCTTACCGTGAGGTTAAAAATAAGACTAAAATTGTTTATATGCCTGTTATTAATGGCGGGAAATTAAGCATTATAAAAGCAGGTGAAACTGTAAGTGATTTTTCGTTAGAAAATGGAATAAATCTTCTCGACAGTTCATTTGGTGAGAGTATTGAAAATGTGAAAAATAAGATTCTTATTGTTGATGATAAGGGTAACCGTGTAGGTGAGGTTAAAGGTGATGGGTTATCTCAGTGGGGAACATTTCAAGGTGTATATCAAAAAGAAGAAGGAAAAAACTCTAATACAGAAGCGAAATCACTGTTGCATGGTATGGATCTAGAAGCAAGTGTTGAAGCACTTGGAAATATAAACTGTATATCTGGAAAGGCCGTTACTGTATTGGACCCTACGACTAAACTAAAGGGTCTTTTTTATATAGATGAAGATACACACTATTGGAATCGAGGGCAGCATACAATGTCTCTTCAATTAAACTTTAAGAATATGGTAGATGATGAGTTATGAGTTTTGCTGAATTTACTCAAATGGTTAGAGAAGAGGGTAAACATTTTAATGATAAATCACTATATATTGGTGAGGTCGTATCTGTAAATCCGATAAGGGTGAAAACCAATGGGGTGATTTTAGATTCAGATCAATTAAAGGTGGCGACGTATTTATCACAGGTTACTTCTTCAGATGGTGTAATTGAGAGTAAAAAGTTAAAAGAAACCTTGGAAATATCCGACGAGCTACTTCTAATGAGAAGTGGTTCGTATTTTATTATTACTTGTAAATTGGAGGGGATTTAATGAGCATATTCCCTTTTATCAATTCCGATGAACAAACAAATGCAGAAACACCAATACCGATGGCTCGGGAGTGGGCTTGGGATATTGAAAAAGGTGATTTTAAGTTACAGAATGGAAAGCCGTATATTGTGGAAGGGATCGATGCAGTTAAGATTTGGGTTTACAAATCCCTAAAAACAAATCGATTTAAACACAGTTTTTATTCTTGGGATTACGGATCAGAATTGAATAGTTTAGTTGGCTCTGGATTTACAAAAGGAGCAGCAGAGTTAGAAGCAAAGCGTATGATTGAGGAATGTTTAATAGATAATCCTTATATTGAGGGAATTGATTCTTTATCTGTAGTGTTTGAAGATGATACTTTATCTATTTCATATTCTTTATCCACTTTATACGGTAGTACGGAGGTGGTAACCAATGCCTACTAAAGAAGAAATAATGAATAAGATGTTTAGTGCAATACCTAACAACTATGATAAATCAGAAGGATCAATTATCTATGATGCAGTTGTTGGTGTGGCCATCGCATTAGAAGATGGATACATTGAAATGGATTCTATGATTGATAACTTGTTCGCTGAAACGGCTACAAGTGAGTATTTAGAAAAGATTACAGCTGAGCTTGGTGTATTTAGAAAGCCTGCAACAAAGGCAACAACCTATATTGAAGCAACGGGTACAGAAGGAACAGTTATTCCTATAGGTGCTCGTTTTTTTGTAGATACAATTTACTTTGTATCCATTGAAAGTAAAAGCGTTAGTGGTGGAAAGGCTAGTTTATTAGTCGAGTGTGAACAAGAGGGTTCAGTGGGGAATGTACCAGCACACACAATTGTAAACTTTGAACCTATTTCCGGTATAAATGCTGTAACAAACCCAAATGCAGTTACTAATGGATCAGACGAAGAACCAGATGAAGAATTAAGAGAAAGGTATTTTGAGAGGGTTCAAACTCCAGCAACGAGTGGTAATCCTCAGGATTACATTAATTGGTGTAAAGAGGTAGTTGGTGTAGGTGATGCCAAAGTAATTCCTCTTTGGAATGGAAATGGAACAGTAAAATGTGTAGTAATTAATAGCAATAAACGTGCAGTTGATCAAACAACACTTAATGCTGTTGTTACAAATATAGACGATAATAAACCAATTGGACCTACTGTCACTGTTATAAGTGCTGAAGAGCTACCAATAAACATAACTGTTGATGTTGATTTGAATTCAGGATATGACCTAACAACGGTGACAACATCTATTTCAGATGCTTTAACAAATCATTTTAAAGACATAGCTTTTAAATCTGATTACGTGTCTTATGCATTAGTTGGGTCAACCATCTTAAATGTGGATGGAGTAATCGATTATAGAAATTTAACACTAAATACTGGTACTTCAAACGTAACAATTGGAAGTGAACAGGTCGCGGTGGTGGGAACAGTCGATGTTACGTGATAAAATGCCTTCTTTTTATAGTGAAAGTGGAATGATGCTTCAGTTATTTGAAGTTGAGGATACAGAGATACAAGATCTTGAAAAATCAATTCAAAATACTTTTGATGAATTTTTTATAGATACTGCTAAAGCAACAATCGATAGATGGGAAAAGGAAGTTGGAGTTCCAAAGTCTTCTCTTCCAATTGAACAACGTAGAGCAACGGTTAAATCAAAGCTAAGAGGTTATGGAACAGTTAATGTAGACCATATTAAAACAATCTGTGACTCCTATACAAATGGTGATGTAAGTATTATAGAAAAACCATCCACATATGAGTTTGAAGTAAAGTTTAATAGTGTGCGAGGAATACCACCTAATATGAAGGATTTACAAAATATTATAAATCAAATTAAGCCGGCTCATTTGGGTGTCACTTATATTTACCTGTACACAACATGGGATCGTTTTGATTCCTTTAATTACACTTGGGATGAGTTTGATTCTTTAAATAAAACATGGGATGAATTAGAGGTGATGTAAAGTGCCAACAAATACACCAAGGTTAGGTATTCCTAAACCATTAGGTAATGAATATTTTAACCGGACAAAGTTTAATGAAATATTAGATACGATTGATACGGGAGCTGCAAAGGACAGTGATCTTACTGCGCATAAGGCGGATGAAACGCAGGGAGCACATAAAGCTAAAAATATCGCTGTTGAGGATTTAAATGCCGTATTTACTGCTACAGATGTTGAGGGTGCTCTAAATGAATTAAAAACTGATTTAGATAATATAGACCTTACTGCATCTAGCGTTACCACTGACCAAGGCACAACAGTACAAACTGAGTTAGATACTTTAAAGTCATCTGTCAATAATGGGAAAACTACAGTCAAGAACGCTATTATTGGCAAAGGTGGAACAGTTCTTGACGGAGATGGTGACGGTGTGAGTACGTTCGCGGAGTTGGAAGCAGGGATAAGTGGATTAGGAACACTCCCTATTCACGTAACAAAAACCATTCTTTCTACTAATACTCCTCACGTTGTAAAAACAATCACTTCTAATGTAAGCCCATGGGGATGTAAATACTTAGGAAATGGATATGGTTTTGTTTGTTTGAATAACGGATCAACTGGAAGCTATTCCATGATGATTGTAAATAAAAATGGGGATATCGTGAAAACCCTCACTATCTATTTAGACGGGGATATGACGCAAAGCTCTCCTATGGGTCACCCTTGTATTGCACCAGATGGAGGATACTTTCTAACACATGGAGGAAGTATCTATAAATTATCAAGTGACTTCAGTTCATTTACCAAAGTGATAAATAAGGGAACATACGGGACTTATAGCAATTATTGGGGAATTGTTATGTTTATTAACCCTAGAGGACAATTAATCCTTATTAATGCCGCAGGATGTATATATGCATTTAATCCGTCTACTTATATTTTAATTGAGACATTAAAAGCCACAATGGATGCTTCTGCAATTTCCTCTTATGCAAGCGGTCAAAAGTGGGAGACAAAGGATTATATCGGATTTAAGAATGGGGATACTGGAGGAGAGCTTTACAAATACAAAAAGAATCATGCCGCAGGAGAAAATCCATTTGTAGCGAGAGGCTCCGTCACTTATTCAGTAGGAGTATGTAACGACGAGGAATATATTTATCTTGGAGCTGCCGATAATGGTCATATGAGAGTTGCGAGAATAAGTGATTTGGTCGTGATTAAAAGTTTAGCAACTACTTCGAGTCAAGCTTATGGAATCTATTATGATTCTCTGTTAAAGGTTCCTGTTTTAGTTGGGTATCAATGCATTTTTCGATATGATCCTATAAATGATGTAATGGGAGCTTATAAATCAGAGACGTCATTTACAGATACGTTTGCGATTTATGCATACTTGAATCCAGAATCTTACCAAGTAGTATCAAGAACAAAAGCATTGTTTTATGGAATTGATAAACTATAAGGAGGAATATTCATGATTTTTTATAAAGTGGAAAATGGAGAACTATCCTATATTCATCATATGCCGTTTGATGAAACAGAGGGACTAGGAAAAACAAAAGAGGAATTATTAAAAGAAGGTTTTCTTGTTGAGTCACTTCCTACTATGGAAGAACAAATAGGAAAAATGCCTATTTTAAAAGTAGATTCAGCAAATCAACTTTACTATGAATACATTGACCGTCCTTTATCACCAGAAGAAAAAATCACACAACTTGAAGCTGAAAACTCGTTCTTTGTACTAGAAATGTTAAAAGCACAAGAGCAAGCGACCGTTGCAACTCAACAAGCAGCCTCAGCCGAACAAGCTAATGCTGATCTAACATTAGAATTAATTGTTAAGGGGGTATTATAATGAATTACTATACTATTGCAAAACGTTATTATGACAAAGGTTACTATACTAAAGGTGATGTGAAGGTCTTTGTATCTAGTGGCAAGATAACAGAAACACAATATCAAGAAATTACAGGAGAAGCGTACACAGTGTAGGCTTTTTTATTTTGCGCTTCAGGGAATTGATGTGCAATAGTGTGTATTAATGTGTATTGATATTTATTCGAAGTTGTCAGACAATAATTACCAAGTGAGGTGATGTTGGATGGCAACTAAAAGAGTGAACATCACAGTAGATCCAGAAACCCTCGATGAGTTCTATCGGCTTGCAGCTAAGAAAGGAATCAAGTTTTCTACATGGGTACAAGTTAAAATGGATGAATTCATTGAGGAAGAAAAAATGATAGAAGAATATCGGCAACAAAAAAGGCGCTCATAATTGAGTGCTTTTTATTTTGATAAAAAAGGAGAATGTTAGATGTATAAGCAAATTGAAAATAATTTTAAGTATCATCCACCTAAAGATCAAGAGACGGTTTCAAAACACGAGGGAGTTCGTAACGAGTGTAGACATCTAGCCAACACATTAGACACATTATTACCAGATAGCCGCGAGAAATCATTAGCTATGACTAAACTAGAAGAAGTTATGATGTGGGCAAATGCAGCAATTGCACGTAATTAATTTATGTCGCATCATTATCTATAACTCTCTATAAATGGCTATAAACCCTTATATATCAGTATTTGTGTCAATGCCAAGCAATAGGGAATTTATGCGCAACAAGAGGATAAATAAAAAAGAGCATTCGATTATTCCGACTGCTCTTTCTTTAGACCCTTTTGCACAAGGTTACGAATAGCTTCATTTCTATTTTTAAATTTGTTTAGATGCCAGTATTTCTCGATTTCTTCAACTAACTCATTAGGAAATGTTACTAATATTTGTGTGTTTTTAGTTTTATCGACTGCCATTTTCTCAACTCCTTATAAGTATTATAAGTTATATAACTTATAGTTGACAATGAGAATAGATGTTTGTATATTAAGTTATATAGGTTATATAACTTTTGAGGAGTGAGATATATGAATAACGCAGGAGAACATTTAATTTCTGAAATTGTAGGTTATATTTCTGAATTGGTACCTATTGATGTGGTAAAGACCAAGAACAAACTTTCTCAAGTCATATCTCCTTACCATGTTCAGTTAGTAGAAAATGATGAAGTACATCCTGATCTACATGAAAAGATTAAGTTATTTCTTTCGTCTAAAAAGATTGAAGGGTTAAGTAAGAACACTTTAGATAGTTACAAACTTGAACTCAGAATTTTTTCTGAACAAGTCAAGAAAAGAACAAATGAAATTAGTACAGCAGATATACGAGTCTTTTTGGGATCATTTGAACACTTGAAAATGAGTTCCGTTAGCAGAAAGTTATCTGTTCTTAAAAGTTTCTTTGGATGGTTAACATTTGAAGAGTTATTAGATCGTGATCCAACAGCTAAGTTAAAACCACCAAAAAAGGAAAAGAGGCTACCTAAAGCTCTTAATATCGAAGAACTTGAAATGTTACGTGAAGCATGTAAGACAAATAGACAACGTGCATTGATTGAGGTTTTGTATGCTACTGGATGTCGATTATCCGAGGTGCAACAGTTAAATCAAAGAGATATTGATTTTAATACGCAATCATGTAAAGTAATCGGGAAAGGTGATAAAGAGCGTGAAGTATATTTTTCTTTCAAGGCTATATACCATCTACGAAAATACTTGATGAACAGATTAGATGATGAACAAGCATTGTTTGTCACTGAAAGAAAACCTTTTAGAAGGCTTTCTCACAGAGGAATACAACGTGAGATAGGAATCATTGCAAAAGAAGCAAAACTAGAAAAAATGGTAAGTCCACATACATTGAGGCATACCTTTGCAACGTTAACAATTAATAATGGTGCTGATCTTGTTGCTGTACAACATTTGCTAGGTCATTCTGACCCTTCAACTACCCAAGGATATGCAGTACTTTCAGAAGAGAGAAAAAGACAAGCACACAAAAAATACTTGGTTCAATGAGTCCTCTTATGAGGGCTATTTATAATGCCTTGAAAGGGTTGAGAAAATGAGATATTTACAAGAAAGTGTTGCAGCTGTTGGAGGAGTAATAGGATGGTTAGTTGGTGGTTGGTCTATTTTACTGACTGTATTATTTATTTTGAATACATTTGATTTTCTTACAGGAATGGCTGCTAATTGGGGTAATATTTCAAGTAAGCGTGGTTATGAGGGAATAGTTAAGAAAGGAATGATGTGGGTATGGATAGTAGTTGCTAACCTTATTTATCTTGTTTTAGATTTTCAGGGATTAGATATTGGAATAGCTATCCCAAACGCTGTTGCTATTCTTTTTATCATAAACGAAGTTGCTTCACTTGGAGAAAACAGTATAAAGTTAGGTATTAGTATTCCAGAGCCGATCCAAAAAGGGTTGGCTCTTTTTAATAGTAAAAAGGGGGGTGAAAAGTAATGTATATAGAAAATTTAGGTTTAAATTTCAAATATGCACTTACTCCTTTAAAACGTGTGAATAAGATTATTGTTCACCATCCAGCACATCCAACATGGGACATTAATGATATTCACAAATCACATCAAGGTAAGGGTTGGAATGGAATTGGGTACAACTACTTTGTAACTAAAGATGGAAGGGCTCAATTAGGACGTGGTCATAACGTAGGAGCTCATTGCAAAGGTAATAGCATGAATGATAAATCTCTAGGAGTAAGCTTTCAAGGAAACTTTGAGATTGAGCATCCTACTGAAGCGCAATACCGTAAAGGCGCAGAATTAATTGCACAACTTATAAAAGAGGAATCTCTAACTATCAACGATGTTGATCCCCATAAGAAATATGATGCAACTGTATGTCCTGGTAAAAACTTTGATTTAGGTAAATTGAAGCAATACATTCTTGAAATATTAAATCCTACAAAAGGAGTGGTTCAAGTGGTAAATAGACCGTTAACAGATAGGGAGAAAAAGATACAAGCAGAAGCAAAGGAGTTAGGTATTACAGATGGCAAGAACCCTTTAGAACCTGTAGACCGTTTTTATTTATGGAGTGCGATGATTCCATTGGCTAAACGTGTTAGAGAATTAGAGATAACAATTGCACAATTTAAAAAGTAATATAAAATAAAAAGCCCTTCATAGGAGGGGCTTAAATCTTTATTTTGTATTTTTTTTTTGTAGTTTTTAAATCCTCGTTAGTTAAATGGGCATGTGTACCAAGGATATTATTTTCTAAATAACCAAGATGTTGAGAGAAATTTTTGTTTCCCTTTTCGATTTCTAAAAGTGCTATCATGTTTCTAAGTAACAAATCGCAAGAAAATCTTAAAGAAAATTCTTCGCTACAATTAATATCATTGGAATTAACTTTATACTGTAGGTCCTCACACAATTTAATTAAACCATCTAATTTTTCATCATCCCTCATTTGCAAGCCTCCTCCTTTTAATAAAGGCTATGTAAACAAGTTGAAGTTAGAACAGTTATGTTCTAAAACCATTGAAATAATTCTCTAATAACCTTGTTCCTTTCATTTTTAATGCAGCGTCCCAGTATCTGTTATACCCTCTATAACCATGTGCGAAGTAATCGTACTGAACAAAATCTTCGTTTACTCTTTTCTGATCTGTTACTTTAATCTTTAATTTGTTCATTTCTGCTTTCATATCACGTAAATCAATGCGAACTTTCTTTAAAACTTCTTCAACAAGATGAAGATAAGGTTCATGTAATTTAAACGATGCTGCTTTAATTATTTGTCTGTCACTCTCTAATATATCGAGTAAATATGTTCTCATAATGTACTCATGAATAAGATCTTCTTCGTGTTTTGGTATTGGTGCTTTCATAACATCACCTTTTTAATTTTTCTTACCAACGTATTCATATGGCAACCAACCTACGTCTCCTGTATTGTTAACTTTTACTTTAACTGATAGTATATCGTTCTCGATTAATGTTATAGGAGTATTTGCAGTAAGAACTTTAATCTTTCCATCTATCTCCATTTGGTAAACTGATTCAACATCTTTCGCAGTTACGTAATCCATAAAGACATCAAGGTTTGTTTTATCTTCTCCGAGAGACAGGTACACATCTTTTAATATAATACCTTCTTCTCCTGCTGATAGAATGTCACTTTCAGTTTCAGTGGAAGTGGATTCTTCAATAGAGACATCTTCAGTATATGATTCTTCTGGTATCTCTTCTTCAACAACTTCAGTTGATGGTTTCTCATTAACTTGATCAGTACTCACTTCTTCAATTAACTCAGTTTCTTCAAGGTTAGATTGTGTTTCTTGATCATTACTACAACCTACTATAGAGACGCAGGCCAATAAGACTAGTATCTTTTTCATTGTGTTTCCCCCTCAATTTCCACTAATTCTTCGATTTGAACACCTAAAATCTTTGCAATCACTACCGATTGTATCAAATCAGGTTGAGTATGGTTATTAACCCACCTTGAAAATGTTTGGATAGATACTCCACATTCTTTAGCTAAATACTTATGTTTAATTCCTTTTTCGTTGGCCAAGCGTCCAATTTTATTAACAATCATACTCTATCACCCTTTAAGTTATAACCATTCAACACAATTATGATAACTCCTGTTAACTATTTTGATAAAAAAAGTTATCAAAAATGTATATGGACAGGCAAGTTTTATTTCCTTTGCCCATACTATTTAATATACCAATTGAAAGACGAATTAATGGACCAATTAAAAAGCTTTTTAAATTACTAGATTAAATACGATTAATTATACGAATTAGTGTTCTTTTCGAGTGTTCTTATTAGTTTTCTACCTTAGAACTTTAACTAGAACTAATAAAGGCTTTTATAGCAACTGTTTGTGGAGGAGAAAAAGTTCTTTTTAGTAGGGACTATACTACGTATACCTAAAGGTGGTGGTGGCTAATGATATTCGAGATAACTACATCAATGCTTGCAGGAGGCTTAGTTGGTTTTTCTTATTATAAAAAAACAGGAGGGGGTTCAAATGATCACGAAAAAATAGTCAGGATTTCAAGGAATTGTGGATTGGTAAATAAAGAAGGGAAAGAGATTCGTATTTTTCGAAAAACTAGAAAGAAAAACTACACTGAGTATGTATATCAAATGCCTCAAGGGTTATCTGTAAATCAATTTCAATCTAAGATTGATAACTTTAACGACGGTTTAAATATAAAGAAAACAGTTCCAGATATTTATTTTAGTGATTTCGAAGAGATTGACTGGAAAGGTGATGTTGTTAAGCAAGTAAAGAAGATCCTTAACAAGAAAAAGAAGCTAAAAAAAGAAGTGGAAATAAAATTTGATGGCATGTTGAAATTTAAAGTGTTTGATGAAGAGTTAACAAGTGATTTCCCATTTGATGAAGAGTTACTAAAAAAAGTAAAAGGATGGAAAATACCAGTTGGAGTTAACAGGAGTAATGAATTAATAATGCATGATTTTGAAATGTATCCTCACTTAGCATTAGGTGGTGCTACTCGATACGGAAAATCCAACTTTATTAATTCCATGATTACAACGTTAATTATTAACAATCCAGATCATGTTAAATTTCATTTAATTGACCTGAAAGGTGGAATTGAGCTTTGTGACTATGAAAACATCAAACAGACTGTATCTATTGCATACGAACCAGAAGAAGCGCTCAACACACTAAAAACTGCCTATGAGGAAATGAGAATCATGCAAGAGAAGATTAAAAAGCTAGGGAAAAAGAAAATTCAAGACACCAATATAAAAACAAGACATTTCGTCATCATTGATGAAGTAGGAGAGTTGAATCCTGAAGAGGCTGTTGATAAAAAGGACATAAGAGAAAATGGTGTTGTTGTTCATAAAAGCGAAAAAACAATAAAAGAAGAGTGCCAGCAATATATGAGTAAAATTGCAAGGTTAGGAGCTGGGTTTGGGTTTAGACAGATTCTCGCTACTCAATATCCTACTGGTGATGTTATTCCTAGACAATGCAAACAAAATAGTGATGCTAAATTAAGTTTTAAAGTTAGGAATGCTACAGCGTCAAATGTTGTATTAGATGAAAATGGAGCCGAGGATTTACCTCGAATTAAAGGTCGTGCCTTATATATAACAGATCAAAGGCATATTGTACAGACGCCTTATATAAAAGAAGAGGAAATCAGAAAAAACATTCAACCACACATAAATATCAGACCTCGAAAAGAAAGGGTTGAATCAAGTGCAGAAGATAGCAAAGAAACAACAGAGAGAAGAAAATATACTCCTATCATTGAAGAAACTGAGTTATCTTAGTCGTTCACAATTGCAGATTCTACATGATTTAGGGAGCGCAAGAAATGCTTCTAAAGTTATGAAAAACTTAGAGCAGTATGTTAGTAGTTTTAGAGATGGGGAGAATATTTATTATCTTAATAAAGAAGGAAGAGAAAGAGTTAATTCAAATAAAATACTGAAGAAAACTATTCAAGCCAGGCATTACATTATGAGAAATTCAATTTATATCGGATATGGTAATCCCTCAACTTGGAAAAACGAAGTGAAAATGGGGTTCAAAGAGATTAAAAACGCTACTGTTGTATGTGATGCATTGTTCCAGAAAGATAAAGTCTTCCACATTGTTGAAGTAGATCACACTCAAAAGATGACTAAAAACAGAACTAAAGTTGAGAAATACAGAAAATTAATAGAATATGGACTGTTTGAACGTCCACCTAAATTCATTTGGATAACTACAACAGAATTAAGGAGAAAACAGCTACTGGAGTTGTGTGAGGGATTAGAAGTTCATGTTTTTACGGTTAAAGATTTTCATTAACTAACAGGAGTGATCAGCATGTTTAAACAACGTATTGAAACTGTAGGAAGCATTAAGGAATTCATGAATCGTGGAAGAGAAACAGTAGGACTTCACGAAAGTGAGTTAGAGGCATATGAAAAGGCGAAGCCTGCAGGGTTAGCGTTTGGACTTTCCACTCTTCCATTAGCTATAGCACCTTTTACAAAATTACAAACTGCATCAGCACATGGAACTGAATCTGTAACCGTTGTGGCAAACAATGCAGATATGTATGACAAGATGGTCACTGCATTTGATCCTTTAATTGTATTAGTTCAATCTTTAGCATATCCAATAGCTACAGTTGTTGTTTTAGGTGGTGCAATAATGGTCATGATCGGTCAGAAAGAAAAGGGTTATTCTCTTATGATGAGTGCTGGATTAGGTTATGTACTGGTGAATATGACACCGATGATCTTAAACATTCTTGTGGATGCTATGAAGGCGGTGTAAGTAATGATTGTTCGTATCACCAGTAAATACGGTGAAGTGAGTCAATTACATCCCACTGGACATAAAGGAGTAGATATTGCACTTAATGAAGGAACACCACTTAGAAGTGTTTCTGATGGCATTGTTCAGAGGGTTGTTGATCTTGGAAACGAGAATATCGGAAAAGGAGTAATCGTTCAATTAGAAGATGGAAAGCAAGCGATATACGGTCACATGAGTAATATTTCAGTCAAAGAAGGTCAATTGATTCATAAAGGTGAGGTTATAGGCCTAAGTGGTAATACTGGACATTCAACAGGACCACATTTGCATTTTGGAATGAAAGAGAACGGAGATTTTATAGATCCGACTCCAGTAGTTGATCAAACAGTTAATCAATCTTTATGGAGTCAGTTTTTAGAACGTGGATCAGTAGCAAATAATGATTATCCAACAATATGGGGGTATTTAGGTGAAAAACTTCTTGGTAGCGGGATTGAACATTGGGCTGCGGATTATATTATGGCGGTACCTTTCTTGGTGGGGGTTAGTATTGGTGTTTGGGGTTTACTTAATATGGTCAATAGTAAGATTGCTACATGGGGAGTAGGATTTGTCATGGTATTAGGTGGGATTGTAATCATATAAAAAAACAGGCAGAAAACCCGCCCGTTCCCCGCCTGTTTTTTGATCTATTTCAATTTGTTGCAATGAGTCGTTTTTTAAAAACCTTAATATATCAATGTTTCACTAGTATTATGATCCGTTTTGATCTCTTATCCGTTATGATATTTATACATCCAAAGAACACCGGACTTTAATAGTCGTGGTACACGGCCCATTAAAGGTCTGTCATTAACAAGTCCAAAGCCTTGCTTTTTCCCTAAAGAACCTAGTACACCTTTCAATTTAAAAGGTGGGAATGATTCTGGAAGAGGTTCGTTGTTCCACTTCTTTAATAGTACTTGGACAATTTGTTCAGCTTGAGCTTCTGCCAGCTGAGCGCTAGGGGCATGTGGAAGACTTGCGCAGTCTCCAACAACAAACACATCTTCGTGATTTGGAATAAAATGTTGAACAGTTAATACAACTCTTCCTTGATTATCCTTTTCAACAGGAAGATCTCTAACCACTTTATTTGGCTGAATTCCAGCTGTCCATACGATCGCATCACACTCAAAAGGTTGATCATGATTATAGACAATGTTTGGTTCTACCTTCGTTATATTAGCTTCACTAATAATTTCAACACCATGCTCTGTGAACCATTTTTCAACATAACTACTTAAACGTTCAGGAAAGCTCGAGAGGATATGCTTGCTACGATCAAACAACTTAATGTTAAGATCTTTTCGACTTTCTCGAAGTTCGCTGGCAAGCTCAACACCACTTAAACCTGCGCCAACAATTCCTACAGTTGCATCTGCTTTTAAATTATTAAGCTTCTGGTAGGTTTCACGAGACTGATCAATACTTTGAATACTATAAGTGAATTCATCTGCTCCAGGTACGTTATGATATTTATCTACACAACCTAAACCAATGATTAAGTCATCAAATTGAACAGGCTCGTGATCATTTAATAGTACTTGTTTGTTTTCAAGATCAACAGACGTTACTTCTCCAAAAATGGAATGAAGTCTAGGATGCTCCGGAAAAGAGACCCTTATATGATGATCTGAAATAGTACCTGCCGCAAGTGCATAGTATTCTGTTTTTAAACAATGATAAGGATTTTTATCAATAAGAGTAATTTGAACATCTTCAGGCAATTGATTTGGAAGTAAACGAAGCAGTACGCGCATACCGCCATATCCTCCGCCAAGTATGACTAGGTTCTTCATTTTTGATACTCCTTTTTCCCCACGTTTTTAATAAACTATAATTGCAAGGCCAAGAATAATACACACAATATGTTCTATTCTTTTAACCAAATAAAAATGAATAATAAGGAAATAAATTTTAAAAAGGAAACGTATAGTTAAGGCTAGTCCTATCTTTATAAATGAAATTTTAAAAGGATAACGAATGAATCATTTTACAACAATATTACTCCAAAAAAACGTTTTCTTTTTATTTTAAAAATTTTTTCCTTTATGGTACAACACAATTATGAATTATTTGTTTAGTGTTTACAATCCTATTTCGTTTTTTTAACTAAAAAAATGACAAAAAAGCATCACATAAATGTTATATATAGTATTTATTGCTAGATACCATAGAGTATAATAAAATTTGACGTTTATTTGTAATCCTATTAGGATTAAGCAGTAGAGAGGTGTTAAGATGAAGCCAATTATTGAATTTTGTATAAGTAATTTAGCACAAGGGGCTCAGGCAGCGTTAGAAAAGCTGGAAAAAGACCCTAATTTAGATATTATTGAATACGGATGTTTAAGCTATTGTGGCAAATGTGGACATTCGTTATATGCTTTAGTAAATGGAGAAGTAGTAACTGGAGATGACCCAGATGAGTTAGTTGAAAATATATATACGTTTTTAGAGGAAAATCCTATGTTTTAAAACTTGTCGAAAAGTGCGATTAAAAGGCCATGAAGGAGTTTGACATAGCGAATGATTACCTGAAAAAGCTGACCGAAAAATGGTCAGCTTTTTAAAGTCTTTTTATTAACTTGATTTTACTTCACGCATTTCTGCCCAACGATCTTTAGCCATTTGCACAATACCTTTTTCAAGAGTGTCCGTTTGTTTTTCTATTACCTTTGAAAAATACTGTGTTGCTTGGCTAACTAGATCTAATCTTCTGCTTAAGTCTCCGATCAGATAAAGAAGCTTAATTTCTGAAAGCTGGGTTCCTGAATAGTCATCAACCATATAAGAGTTAACATATTCTTCAAGAGCTAGCCTTAAAAAGCGTTGTTCTTCCTCGTGGTTAATTTTCTCAGTACGAAATAACCACGATAATCTTAAATAAAGACCAGCTAGTGCAACATGATTTTCTTTTTTTATACTAGAGCAGTAAATGGCTAACTTGTAAGATTCTATCGCTGTATCAACGGTACGCTCAAAACAATAATTTCTTCCACTCCAATTGTCACAAATTTTTTGTTGAATCATTTCTTTTGCATTTGGAGGAAAATAAGTCGAGCATTCCTCAGAGGAAGAAAAGCCGCAGTTTGGACAAACAGAAACATAATATAAAAGCGGATTGATTTCTGTTGAAGTGTAATATGAACAAAAGTCTGTATCGTGCCGGTGTGAACGAATAAATCTGGAAAGTACTTTTTTCGTAGTATAATTGGTTTTACACATTAAGCAATTAACTTTACGATCATACAAATGATGTAGTTCATTATTCACAAAGAATCACTCCTTTATCTCGTCAAGAGTGGACATGTAGTACTAATTTAACTAAATTATATCAGAAAACTATGTAAAAAGGACTATTTATTATTAAAATTATGGGATTTTTTAGGGATACCCTCTAATATTTTTTTGAAAGTAAGCTTAGATTTTAAGAAGCAGTTAAAAATAAAAGCTCCCTGAATAACAGGAAGCTTATATTTCTATAAAACGGGGGATAATTATATTGTTTTCAGATTTCCAACATTTTATACTAATAAAAATGAAGATATTTGGAGGATAACAATGAACTCATTTCAATTTACAAAAATGCACGGATTAGGAAACAACTATATATATGTTAATACTTTTGAGGAACAACTTGAAGAAGGTCAATTATCAGACATTGCCAGACAGGTCTCAAATGTATATACAGGGATTGGCTCTGATGGTCTTATCTTAATATGTCCTTCAGATAAAGCGGAAGTTAAAATGAGAATTTTTAATAATGATGGCTCAGAAGGAAAAAATTGCGGAAATGGATTAAGATGTGTTGCTAAGTACGCCTTTGAGCATAATTTAGTAAAAGAGAAAACATTTAAAATTGAAACATTGTCAGGTCTTGTTGAAGCAACTATTCATGTTGAGGAAAACCGAGTAAACCTCATAACAGTTGATATGGGATCACCGCGTTTATCAAAAGCAGAGATACCAATGGAAGGTGAAGGTTCTGAACAAACCATATCAGAATCAATCGAATTCTCAGGGCAACAATATGATGTAACAGCTGTTTCAATGGGAAATCCTCATATTATTTTCTATGTGGATGATATAAACAAAGCACCTGTTACAACATTTGGACCGATTGTTGAGAAAGATCCTCGTTTTCCTGAAGGAGTTAATGTAGAGTTTGTAGAAGTTGTGTCAGAAAATGAACTGCATTTTCGAGTTTGGGAAAGAGGCTCTGGTGTTACACAGGCATGCGGTACGGGAGCTTGTGCAGCAGTTGTGTCTTCCGTGTTAAACAAACATACTAATCAAGGTGAAGAAACTGTTGTGCATCTCGCTGGAGGAGATCTTATCATTAATTGGACAAATGAAGGAAATGTGTTAATGACAGGTCCTGCAGAAGTCATTTGTACTGGAACCTATTATATAAAATAATCATCGTTTCAATTATTTGAGTGAGTCCATACAATAGTTGTATACTAGTAATATGATCCTTTCACATAAAGCAAGGAGGTATTCAAATGAGTGAAATTGTTAAAATTACAGAAGCTGCTGCTTATCAGATAAAAGATATGATGAAAGAACATGAAGAAGAAAATGCCTATCTTCGTGTTGGTGTTAAAGGTGGAGGCTGTAGTGGCCTTTCATATGGAATGGGATTTGAGCATGAAATAACAGAGGAAGACCAAGTCCTTGAACAACACGATATGACAATTCTTATTAAAAAAGAAGATGCGGCCATTTTAAAGGGAACCATCATTGATTATAAGCAATCCATGATGGGCGGCGGATTTACGATTGATAATCCAAATGCCATTGCAAGCTGTGGGTGCGGATCCTCGTTTAGAACAGCTACAAACACAGGAACGCCTGAAAATTGCTAGACTTTCATGAGTGATAAGAAAAAGCTGTTTACTTTTTTGGTAAACAGCTTTTTATATTAATTAAATAAACTCGTGCTGTGTAATGGCTGGACACGTGCTTTTGGATCCATAAATGCCTTAGCATTGTTTACTGCTGTTGGAGCCTCGCCAAATCCACTTGCAATTAGTTTTACCTTGCCATCATAGGTGCAAATATCTCCAGCTGCATAAATTCCTTCAATGTTGGTTTCCATTTTGGAGTTAACAACAATTGAATTTTTCTCAATTGTTAAACCCCAATCTTTAATTGGTCCAAGTGAGGATACAAATCCATAATTGACGATATGATCATCAATTTCTAAAACTTCTTTTCGATCACCTTTCACTTCTTCTAATACTACTTGAGAAATTGCCTGTTCCCCAATTAGCTCGACAGGAACAAATGGTGTTAAAACTTGTACCTTCGATTTCATCAATAATTCAACACTATGTTCATGTGCTCTGAATTTATCTCGTCTATGTATTAAACTTACACTTTTTGCAACAGGCTCGAGCATTAATGCCCAGTCAACAGCAGAGTCTCCACCACCAAGAATAGCTACGTTTCTTCCTGCAAATTTATTTAAATCATCAACGAAATAATGTAAATTTTGATTCTCATATTTTTCGCACTCCTCAAGCTCAAGTTTGCGAGGCTTAAAAGCACCATTACCTGCTGTAATAATGATTGTCTTTGTATAATGAACTTCATTATTAGTGGTTATTATGAATACTCCGTCAGCTTGTTTCTCAACTTGTTCAACAGCTTGATCTAAAACAACTGTTTGCTCAAACTGACCCATTTGCTCCTTCAAATTGTCTACAAGCTCTTGAGCTCTTATTTTTGGAAAGCCTGCAACGTCATAGATGTATTTTTCAGGATATAATGTAGAAAGCTGGCCACCTAATTGTGGAAGGCTCTCAATAATTTTTACACTTGCCTGTCTCATTCCACCATAGAATGCAGTGAATAATCCAACAGGACCTCCACCAATAATCGTAATATCATAAACTTTAGTATCTTCTTTCATATCTCATCCTCCTTTTACTAAATTTAATTGTGTGCTAATTCATAAACTTTCACTTGAAGTGAATGACAATCCATAAGACAAAATTCTTCTTTTTTCACGTTTTGAAAACACTTTCGATAAATGTAGTACCTAAAATCCATGTATTGTAAATTATACGAAGAAAAAAACATAGTCTTTTGTTAGAAAAAATAACTTGAAAAAATATTGTTGAATGGATAATATGATTTATAGGTGTATTTATATATATTATACGTAGCAGATACCAAGGTATGCATTGGTAAGTGAATGTTTTCACAAAGTTTTTATCTCTTAAATAAAAATAAAATTGTGGTTTTAGGTCGAATATAGTAATAGACATTATTCGATCCTTTACAACAATTTTAAAAAGAAAAGGTGGATGTATTTCGGTGAAGAAACCAAGAGTCGTTATATTAGGTGCAGGTTATGGTGGGTTAATTACAGTTACACGTTTACAAAAATTAATTAGTGTTGATGAAGCAGATATCACATTAGTGAACAAAAATGATTATCACTATGAAACAACATGGTTACATGAGGCTTCAGCTGGTACGTTACATCATGACCGTGCTCGTTACCAAATCAAAGACATTATCGATACAAATCGTGTGAAGTTTGTTCAAGATACTGTTGTATCAATCGATAAAGAAGCGAAGAAAATCGTTTTAGAAAATGGTGAAGTTGAATATGACTATTTAGTTATTTCATTAGGTGCTCACCCAGAAACATTTGGTATTCAAGGTTTAAAAGAGTATGCATTCGGAATCACAAGCATTGACTCTGCTAGACAATTACGTGAGCATATTGAATATCAATTTGCTACTTATAACATGGAAGCAGAGAAGAAAGATGAGCGTTTAACAATTGTTGTCGGTGGAGCTGGCTTCACTGGGATTGAATTCTTAGGAGAGCTTGGAAACAGAATTCCAGAGCTTTGTAAAGAATATGATGTTGACTTTAAAAAAGTACGTATTATCTGTGTGGAAGCAGCACCAACAGCATTACCAGGATTTGATCCTGAGTTAGTTGAGTATGCTACAAATCACTTACAGAAAAAAGGCGTAGAATTCATGATCGGTACAGCAATTAAAGAATGTATCGAAGAAGGAATCATCGTTGCAAAAGGTGAAGAACTAGAGACAATTAAAGCTGGAACTGTTGTTTGGGCAGCGGGTGTTCGTGGTAACAGTGTTGTGGAAGAAGCAGGATTTGAAAACATGCGTGGCCGTGTAAAAGTTGATCCACAACTACGTGCACCGGGACATGATGATGTATTCATTATTGGAGATTGTTCGTTAATCATTAATGAAGAAATTAATCGTCCATATCCTCCAACAGCGCAAATTGCTATGCAACAAGGTGAAACTTGTGCGAAAAACCTTGCATCAGCCATTCGTGGTCGTGGAGAAATGGCATCTTTCACTCCGGACATTAAAGGATCTGTTGCATCATTAGGTGAAGACGATGCAGTTGGTGTTGTATTTGGTAAAAAATTAGTAGGTACTAAAGCTTCATTTATGAAGAAAATGATTGATAACCGTGCTTTATACATGGTTGGCGGTCCTTCATTAGTATTGAAAAAAGGAAAATTCAACATTTTATAATAGTTGTGAAAAAGAGACAAGGCATCTGCCTTTGTCTCTTTTTTATTTCTCTATGTGTTAAAATAATAAAAAAGGGGGGCTCTATATTGACTCAATCCAAAAGGGGAAATGTATGGTTAGCTGTATCTGGAATTGTGGCTAATCATGAAGGAGAATGGCTTGTTGTTAAAAAGAAATATGGTGGACTCAAGGGGAAATGGTCTTTTCCGGCTGGATTTGTTAATGAAGGAGAAACCATTGATGAGGCTGTATTAAGGGAAATTAAAGAAGAAACAGGCATCTCTGCAAGTATAGCTGGAGTTGTTGGAATTCGTTCAGGGGTAATAAAAGAAGTGATAAGTGATAACATGGTCATTTTTTCATTATTTGCAGATTCAAATGAAATACAGGTTCAAGAAGAGGAATTAGATGAAGTAGCTTTTATACATCCTAAAAAGTTAGTAGAGGACAAAAATTCATCTCTCTTAATCACAAAACTAGCGTCTGACGTCATTGAATCAAAGTTAAATAAATATGATCAATTTAATCCTGGGGATCATTTTGGATATACTACATATACTATGTTTTTATAATATTCACAATACTATGATAAAGAGAGGATTTTAAAGAAAAGCTTAAATGTATTCGCTTACACAAACCTTTTTGTGAGATTTTCTCCCTTTATAATTGTCAGAATAATTGGTATATTATTAAAAACCACTACTATCCTAAAGGGGAGACAGAAATGAACACAACAAAGGTTGAAACAAAGGAATGCCCATATTGTTCTGGGAAAGGGTATTTTCAACTAATACTAGGTGGCTCTGAAACATGTAATAACTGTGATGGCACTGGGAAGAAGTCATAAAACGTTCACTGACAAAGCATTGACTGTCTATCGTTAGTTCAGTACACTTAATAGTGGTGTAATGGAGGTGATAGGCATGTTGAGCTTACCGGTTTTATTAATATCCATGTTATTATTTTTAGTATTATTTTTTGGTATTGGGTTTTTATTGAATATGCTTTTACGCATGTCTTGGATTATGGCTATTGTGTATCCAATTGTATGCATTTTCATAGTTGATAACGTCAAATTTATAGAGTATTTTAGAAGCCCTAGTGATTCGTTTTCACAATTAGGGGATAAAATGATGTCATTAGCTTTAGCAGATTTATTAATTTTATCCTGCGGACTGATCGGTGCGATTCTCTCAGGGGTTATTATTAAAATGCTTCGTAAAAGCGGATATCAGATGTTTTAATATATTTTCTACCAAAAAGTCTGACAACGGAATGTCAGGCTTTTTTCGCTTTTAGAAATCAATAAAAAACAGATATGGTAAAATTTACTTTTCTCCATTTTGAATACTTTTCTCACAATCTGGGAACGAATAGATTTGTGAGAGGAGTGTTTAAGAAACATATGATCAGTATAAAGAGAGTTAGTAGAAGACTAATCATGACATTATTATTTCTGGGAGCATTAACAACAACATATAGCGCAATTTCAGGTGTTGAGGCTAAAGATCTCTCCAATTGGTATTATAATCATAATGAGGATTTTAATGAAAAACTAGTTCATACACACACTGAAGCTGAAGAAAATGAAACTTTCCGTTTTTTAGGACTTACTTTTAAAGCCATGAACAGTGAACCATCGATTAGAACACAAGTGTCTTCGAGTGTTGAAGCAATTAATCAAGAAGTTTCACTGGAAGAAGCAATTGACTGGTCTCAATATCCGACAAGAAAAGTGGTAGCAACTGGTTATACGGCAGGTGTTGAGTCTACTGGTAAACATCCCGATCATCCTAGCTATGGGATTACCTATTCAGGGGTAAAAGTAAAAAGAGATCTATATTCGACAGTTGCTGCAGATTTAGATGTTTTCCCAATTGGTACCATACTTTTTATCCCAGGCTACGGATATGGAGTGGTAGCGGACAAGGGTGGAGCCATTAAAGGAAACAAATTAGATTTATATTATGAAACCGTAAAAGAGGTTTATAATAATTGGGGTAAAAAGCAAATAGAAGTATACGTTGTTCAAATGGGTGATGGAACATTAACGGAAGAACAATTAAAAAACTTAAATGAAGATGAATCAATGCAAGTGTTTAGGCAAAAATATATAAAAAATAAGACAAAAAGCTAATGAAAAGAGCATTAGCTTTTTGTCTTTTAATTAGGACGGGGATAAATATCAGGATGCAACAAATAGGCGAGCTTTTGTAAACCAAGGAGAAGCCGTGGAGAGGGACGGCAAAACAATGATTCCTCTAATAAATGGAGTTGGTTATTTTGAACGGCTCGAAGGGTTTGTGCCCTTTCCCTTTTTAGTACATGTGTCAATTTCATTCTAGATTGCTTAACTCCGACCCAGCATAAACAAAAATATTCTGGGTTTCGATTCAGAACATCTTCCCATGTTGTCTGCACGCTAGCTAATTCAACATCTTCAAAAATGTTTCTTGCTCCTGCTAATCTGCTTAGCTCAGTTAACCAGTTGATTTGACCAGGAGAAAAAATTGGGTTCGGCCACCATTCAAAAAAAATGGAAGGTGGGTTCTGTATCCCATCAGAAATTTCCTTATATGATTGAAGAGTAGCTTGAAAGTCTTTAATAACACCTTCAGCTTCCTTTTGCTTTCCGGTTAATTTACTTAATGTGTGAAGATCATCGCAAATGTCTTGAAATGACTGAGGATTAAAAACAATATGTGGAATTTTCCTCTTTTCCAATTCTTCAATGTTTTTTTCCATCCCAGGTACACTAAGAGAAGCTAGCACCAAGTCAGGAAGATAAGATTCCAACATATCCATATTAATGGAAAGGTCTGGGCCTAAACGTGGAAGATGTGATAAATCCAGCGGCCAATCAGAGAAATCATCCAGGGCGACTAATTGCTCCTTTAAACCAAGATAAACTGCAAGCTCCGTATTGCTGGGACAGATGGATATAAGCCTCATTTAAAGCCTCCTTACAAAACAAAAAGGTAGTGTAACAATAGTGCAAGAAGAATACCGGTTAATCCTCCAAAAAACACTTCAATCGGCTGATGTCCAAGTAGCTCCTTCAACTTTTTTTGTTTATCTTGTTCAGCTTTTTTAGGCCATACTTTGGCTTCCTCAACAAAGCGGTTAAAGTCAAGAACAAGCTGATTAAGAACGGTTGCTTGTTCACCGGCATGACGTCTTACTCCTGTTGCATCAAACATCGTGATGATCGCAAAGATAGCAGAAATAGCAAAAATGGATGAACCAAGTCCGTGATCAAGAGCAACTCCTGTTGAAAGTGCAGTTACAGCTGCCGAATGAGAGCTTGGCATACCGCCGGTACTTGTAATTAGTGACCAATCCAGCCTCTTTGAAACAAAGAAATAAATCGGTACCTTAATAAACTGTGCAAAGAAAATGGCTGCCAGTGCAGCGAGTAAAGGAAAGTTGTACAATAATTCCAAGATTAAGCTCCTTTCGTTTTTAGGGCAATTATGTATTATAAAACTCCTAATATAAAGAAAATTGTTAAAAAGATTTTCTTCATTATAGCATATACATTGTCAGAATAAGGTGAAGTTCGTTAGTTGGATTTGTCTTATTACACTTTTTTAAATATGTACTATACAATAGATATACATACATAATGGAGGTGCTATGAATGTTTAAAGTTATACATGCAGCAAATACAATTGAACTTAACGATAACGATACATTAGTTATTGGGCTATATCAAAAAACGAGCAAACTCACTGGATATGCCAAAGAACTTGACGAGAAATTAAATGGTCAAATAACAGAGTTAATGAAAGACGGAGATCTCTCAACAAAATATAAATCCGTTACTAAACTACATACCCTTGGAAAACTTGCTGTAAAACGTATCTTCTTTGTTGGCTTAGGGAAAGAAGCAGACATTACATTTTTTCGAGTGAAAAGAGCTTTTGGAGAATTATTTCAGACGATTCAACAAGCAAAGCTCCAACATATAAGTGTAGCGATTGACACGTTTTCAAATGAAAGAATGAACGACGTTGAAGCAGCACATGCTCTTGCAGAAGCTTTTTCCTTATCAACTTATAAGATTTTAGATTATAAACAAAAGTCAAATGAACCTGAAAAAAATATTGAAACTATCTCAGTATTAACTGAAAGTGAAGAAAGCCTTGAAATTAAATCTGCACTTGAAGTTGGTTATGCTTTTGGTGAGGGAACAAATAGTGCAAGAACGCTAACTAATATGCCGCCAAATCTTCTAACAGCTACAGAGCTTGCTTCTTATTCAATTGAATTAGCAAAAAGATATCAATTTGAATACGAAGTTTTGGAAAAAGAGGATATGGAACGACTTGGGATGGGAGCTCTCCTAGCAGTTAATAAAGGTTCAGAAGAGCCACCTAAAATGATTGTCTTAAAATATCAGGGAAAAGAAGAGTGGACAGATGTAATTGGTCTTGTTGGAAAAGGAATCACCTATGATACAGGTGGCTACTCCATTAAGCCAAAGGATGGAATTGTCGGGATGAAAACGGACATGGGGGGAGCAGCATCTGTACTTGGAGCTATGCAGATCATCGGTGAAATGAAGCCGGAACAAAATGTTGTAGCTGTAATCCCATCTACAGATAATATGATTAGTGGTGGTGCATTTAAACCTGATGATGTGATTGTTTCATTAAGTGGAAAAACGATTGAGGTTTTGAATACTGATGCAGAAGGTCGTTTGGCGCTTGCTGATGGAATTACTTATGCAAAATTTCATGGAGCTAATTATTTAGTTGATGTTGCTACATTAACTGGTGGTGTAATTATTGCGTTAGGAACAGAAACAACTGGTGCTATGACTAATAATGAGGAGTTTTTTGAACAAGTTCTTCAAGCATCACACGAATGTGATGAACCAGTCTGGCGTTTACCGATATTTGAAGGCGATAAAAAACGTGTTCGAAATAGCAAGATGGCCGACTTAAACAATTCACCTGGTCGTGAAGGACATGCCATTATGGCAGGAACGTTTATTGGAGAATTCGCTGAAGGCACTCCATGGGTACACCTAGATATAGCAGGCACAGCTACAACTTCCCAAAAATCTGAACTTGGACCAACAGGTGCAACTGGCGTAATGGCAAGAACATTAGCTACTTTAGTAGAGAATTTTGAAGTGAAATAAAGAAAAAGGACCGACATGCGTGAATGTTGGTCCTTTTTTCGTGATTTTGTCGAAAATCAAATATATAGAGCAAAAGAGCAAATAAATGCTAAGAATCTTTTTAGACCCCTTAATCATTTAGACACGAAATATTAAAAAAAGTAAACTATGACTAAGCTAAGAGTATCTAAATGACGGAGGCTAAAGACATGCCTAAAAAGAAGATAGATGTAATTGAGGATGTAAAAAAGAAGTATGTACGAATCGCACTTGAAACAGGTAATTTAACATCTACTGCAAGAAAAGCAGGAATTACCCGTGAGACACTTAGAAAATGGATGAAAGAATACGAAGATGATGTTCAAGAGATTATGGAAAAAGAAGGGACTACTGTATTATCGGAAAATCCTTCAAAAGATGAATTAAAAGAGAAATATCAACAGGCAATGAAGCTGCTTGGAGAAAAAGAATTGGAAGTCGCAATGCTAAGAAACTTGCTAAAAAAAAGCGATTCTCGTTAGAAGAGAAAATTCAGGAGATCAGGTTATGGGCTCATGAAGGATTTCCAATAAAACTTTTGACAAAAGCAGTGGAGGTGCCAAGATCCTTGTACTATTACCATATAAATAAACAAAAAGAAAAGACTGTAGTGAAAAAAGGACGACCTTATCCAGGCTATTCAAAGACTCATACAGGAGTAATGGTTCCTGATGAAAAGATTGAAGAAATATTAATGGAAGCTGTTGAAGGTGAAGAAGGTGTCTACGGATACCATAAGCTCACCGAATATTTGAGAGACACATTCAACCTTAACATTAACCATAAGAAGGTATATCGTATGTGTGGTGAACTAGGTATTTTATTACCAAGAAGGAAGGCTTCATCTTTCCCAAGACGCCTAGCAAAACAGCATTATATTAATGGACCAAATCAATTATGGCAGTTAGATATAAAATATGGCTCTATAAACGGTAGTGGTCGATTTTTCTTCTTAGCTTGTGCAATTGATGTGTTTGACCGTTGTATCGTAGGATATTACCGTGGACCAGTGTGTAAAGCCAAAGATATAACAAATATGCTTCAAGAAGCACTCCTGAAGAGACAGGTGCATTTACCACAAGAAGAAGAGAAGTTTAGCCTTATAATTCGGACTGATAATGGGCCCCAATTTACTAGTTATGATTTCGGAGAGTTCTGTGAACACCATAAGGTGTTCCATGAAAGGATACCACCGAAATCACCCAATCTAAATGCATTTATTGAGTCCTTTCATAGTATCATTGAACGTGAATGTTACCAGAGATATATTTTTGACAGTTTTGATGAAGCGTATCTTAGAGTAGATGAGTATATAGAGTTTTATAACAAACGTCGATACCATGGTAGCCTAAACTATATGTCTCCTCTTCAATTTAACAAACAGTATATGGAGACTGGGTTTATTGAAGAAATGGCAATCAGCTTATAGCGATGGCAGAGTAACTCCTTCTTCACCTAACACACACGTAGATGATGGAGCGAAAGGGTCAAGCGATCTTGGCTTGACGCTGAAGTGACATCATCTAAAATGCCAAAGGTGAAGAAGAAAATGAAAAACGACAAAAACAAAAGTATTCTAAAGTTTGTGTCCAAAATAAGGGGTCCAAGCCGGAATCGCCAAATAAAACTTTGAAATTAGCAAATAAATGATCAAAATCGTCAAAAAAATTCTCCTTTCGCAATTGACAGGCTCGAAAAAAGTATGGTAAATTAATTTTCGTTGTTTAATTCTCTACCATATTAGTAAACTAAAGGATTTTTGGGGGTTTTATATTTGAATGCAGTTATTATTGCTGTTTTTGCTATGCTTATTTTAAGCTTATTAAGAATAAATGTTGTTTTTGCACTTGTGATAGGCGCATTAATAGGAGGACTAACAGGTGGTCTTGATTTAGCCACAACAGTAGATACCTTTACAGCAGGCTTGGGAGGCAATGCAACAGTTGCGCTAAGTTATGCATTGTTAGGAGCATTTGCAGTTGCCCTAACATCTTCAGGACTTCCAGATGCAATGGTATCTTCAGTTATAAAAGTAGTAGGTCGTGACGGTGATACAAGAAGAAAAGCTTTATCAAAGGCACTAATTGTTTTTATGATCTTAATCATGGCTATTTTCTCACAAAATGTCATTCCCGTTCACATTGCTTTTATTCCAGTGCTTATTCCACCTCTATTAAAAGTATTGAATGAGCTTCAAGTTGATCGTCGATTAATTGCGACTGTTCTTACGTTTGGATTAATTACTCCATATATGTTCTTGCCTGTAGGGTTTGGGGCGATTTTCCATGAAATTATGCAAACGAATATGCGGGAAAGCGGCTTAACGGTTTCGTTAGCAGATATTCCCTCTGCTATGGCAATACCTGCAATAGGGATGGTATGTGGCTTGTTAATAGCTGTTTTCTTTACATATCGTAAGAAAAGACAATATGAAACTCGTGAAATGGCTGGGCAGCAATCAGGTCAAACTTATACAAAGAAAAGTATTACTGTAGCAATTGTGTCGATTCTAGTTTCGCTTTCTGTACAACTCTATCTTTCTCAGAAACTCGGAGTAGAAGGAATGATCTTCGGTGCGTTAGCAGGTTTAAGTGTTTTATTTCTTGGTGGTGTCTTAAAACGAAACGAAGCAGATTCGATTGTGACTTCAGGTATGAAGATGATGGCTTTTATTGGTTTTGTGATGATTACAGCTTCAGGATTTGCTAGTGTTCTTAAAGAAACTGGTCATGTTGAAAAGTTAGTAGAAGACGCAGCAAATTTAATTGGGGGAAATCAAACAATTGGGGCCATCCTAATGCTGATTGTGGGCTTGCTCATTACGATGGGGATAGGATCTTCATTTTCAACAATTCCAATCATTACAACGATATTCGTTCCATTATGCTTGGAGTTAGGCTTTAGTCCAATGGCAACAATTGCGATTGTTGGAACAGCTGCGGCACTAGGAGATGCAGGATCTCCTGCTTCTGATAGTACATTAGGTCCAACATCTGGACTAGCAGCTGACGGAAATCATCATCATATTTGGGATACATGTGTTCCAACCTTTGTGCACTATAATATCCCGTTAATTATCTTTGGCTGGATTGCAGCTGTTTTGTTATAAGTGGTTAAACAGAAAAAAACTTGGTCTACTAAACCAAGTTTTTTCTGTCTATATTTAATTTCTCCAGTAACTCCTCATCATCCCATTCTAGTATATTTTCAATTAAATCGGGATTTTGTTTGGTGAACTCTCTTTCCAGTTGTTCTCTTTCATTTATATCTAAAAAATATCTTTTGATTACTAAAGCCTTCATTTTTTCACACCCTCTTTGTTTACTCTACTAACTTTATAACCAAAACTAGTATTTATTATACATTCATACTAACAAATTAGTAAAAAAGTTTAGATGTGATTTCTTTCGACAAAGTCTTCTCTTGTCTCTATTAAATTATCCATTGTATCATAGAACTATCCTTTTTTAGGAGGTTACTTCCATGTCATGGATGAAGGAAAACAAAATACTTGTTGCTAGTGTGATAGTAGGTGCAATATGTTTAGGGTGTTTTAGTGTCATTATGCTAGATATGGTAAATTCAAAAGCTGTATCTACTGCCCAAGCTGATATCGAAGAACAAACATCAAAGGAGAAGGTTGATAAGGCTTCAGAGGAAGTTAATCTAGATGAAAACCCATTCGGAGGTAAAGATACTACTGAGTTAACAGAGGAAGATATACTTAATTATCTGCATGGAATGTCTCATCAAAAAGTAATTGCCGAGGAAAAGTGGCTTCATTATGAAATGACAACTGAACGGATAAACTATCTTATTGCAGTTGTTGAAACTGGGCAATATGAAAATGAAGAAGTATTTTTAGATATTTTACATAGGTGGTCGGTTGATGATTTCTCAGAAGCTGACAAAGATCATAATAAAATTTGGAGAATTCAAGGAGGTACAATCGGAGAGGCAACAGGCGTGATGACGGCTGAGCAAGAACAGCTTTATCTTGAGGAAAATAAAGGTTCAATAGAATAAGGTTAACAAAAACATTTTAAAAAACACCAAGGCTTTATAAAATGCCTTGGTGTATTCATTCAAGCTGCTATTCTTTTTGATGTTGCTTTTGATACTGCAAAGTAAATCCGTGGAGCAATAAATGCACCTAAAACGGTAAAAGCTACATCTTTTACAATAAACCAAGCCATAATAGCCCAAGCAGCTCCATATGACATAGGAGCATTAATCCAAACATTTAATGCAAGCCACATATAGGTTGTGCCGACAAGATAAATAAGTGAGATACCGACAAAAGAGGCTGTCATAAATGTAGGAAGCTTCTTTTCTTTACTGAATTCAATCACTTTACCGGCTGCATAAGCTGCTACAATATAAGACATAATAAATCCACCAGTACTTCCGAATATAACACCAATTCCACCGCTAAATTGTGCAAAAACAGGTGCTCCTGCCATTCCTACTAAGGCATATACGATCATTGATAAAGCACCAAGTCTGCTCCCTAATAATAAACCTGCTAAAATACAAAAGAACGGCTGCATAGATAAAGGCACACCAGCTACTTCAAGAAACGGTGCCCAAGATGTTATGTTTGCTCCTATCGCCATTAAAGCAGCAAACATTCCAACTAATGCAAGATCATATGTAGTTAATTTCTTTTTCATTGTTTATCCCCCTTTTTGATATAATCCTTAAAAAAAGAATAATAGACCAATGAAACATTGTCAACCAGTTTGTTATATAGGTTAACATAAAGAGTTGGAAGAGAGGGATTCAAATAAATGTACTTTGGTAAAAAAAGAAAAACATCTTCATCGGACCGTGTACCACCAAATCAAAACGTAACAACAACCTTTCCTGTTTTACATACAGGTAATGTACCGTACTATGAGGATATAGAGAAGTGGAATTTGCAAATTTACGGTCTTGTAGAAAACCCAAAGTTATATACACTACACGATCTTAAAACGCATTTTCCTCAATCAAACTTAACTAACGATATTCACTGTGTAACAGGCTGGTCTAAACTTGATGTTAGCTGGCAAGGTATAAAAACTCGGGACCTTTTGAAGGACATTAAGTTTAAGCCAAAGGCCAACTTTGTGATTATACATGCTGAAGAAGGCTGGACAACAAATCTTCCTTTAGCGGATTTTATGAAAGAAACAAGCTTACTTGCCTATGCCTATAATGATGAACCTTTAACACCTGAGCATGGATTTCCATTGCGTGCAGTTATTCCTCATCTTTACTTTTGGAAAAGTGCTAAGTGGGTAAGAGGAATTCAATTTACTGAGAAAAATCATCCTGGTTTCTGGGAACGGAATGGATATCATATGCAAGGAGATCCTTGGGAAGAAGAAAGATTTAGCTTTGATTAAGGAGTTATGACGAAGTTATCTTGATAAAATAAATACGGGCAAGACGTGGGTGTCTTGTAGTAAAAGTGAGTTAGGATGATAGTTTGGTCTAGTCTTGCCCGATACACTCATAATGACCAAACTTCTAGGTGGATATAACTAATTCTTACGAATAGTTTTAGAGTTATTTCGACAGTTTCAAAGGAATTTGTAGCAATTCGTCGTTAAAAGAAAAAGGATGGAAAAATAATTGGGGATTTATGCAAATACAGAATAAAAAATTAGACTACAATACTTTTTTAAGAAGTAAGCCCAAGAGATTTTATCATTCCTGGGCTTACTTCTAGCGATTCTAAGATGATGTTTTATCCTTTTACATCAATCACATTGCCATGAGTTGGGTGTGGAGCTTGCATAACCTTTAATAACTGCTCGCTACTTTGCTGTGAAGTTTCCATTACTTTCTTTGCTAAGGCAATACTAACATTTTGACCTAAGGATGCTTGGCTCAATCCAATTGATAATGCTGCAATATCCAATAGTTCACCCCCTTAAGTCTTGTATCGGTTAGGATAACAAAAGTTAAAGCGATAATGAAGCATAAAAAAAGAGCTATGCATGTGCTAGCTCTTAGAATTAGAATGTATGTTGTTATGCTTGCTCTAAAATATCTGCTGTTTGACCGCATTGTTGAAGTGCTGCCTCTACGGATTGCAATGAACTTTGAATTCTTTCTCGATTAGAATCTTGTTCAACTGTATTAAGGGCATTTTGTAATGAGGACTTAGCTGTTTCTAATGCTGAACAAGAATCCTGAACATACCCTCTAGCATTTTTTTGCATGTAATTACCTCCTTTTCCATATCAGGATTAGTTTGTGAAAAAACACAAAAAATATGTGAGATATTTTTATACAGAAAAAAGAGACAGAATACTCTGCCTCTCTTAACCACTTACTTAGTTCATTAAATGAGCTTTTTCTAATACTTCTTCAACTGTTTTGTATGTGTAACCTAGATCTTGAGCTACCGCTTTATAAGTGATTTCTCCAGCAATTACATTCACACCTTCTTGAAGAGCAGGGTTTTCACTAATAGCTCGATATGCACCTTTATTTGCAATTTGTAGCGCATAAGGAACTGTTACATTTGTTAATGCAATGGTTGATGTACGTGGAACAGCCCCTGGCATATTAGCAACTGCATAATGTAAAACTCCGTGTTTTTCGTACGTTGGGTTGTCATGAGTTGTAATATGGTCAACTGTTTCAACAATACCACCCTGATCAATCGCAACATCAACGATCACAGAACCAGGCTTCATTGCTTCTACCATTTCTTCTGTTACAAGTGTTGGTGCTTTTGCTCCTGGAATTAATACAGCACAGATTAACAGATCAGCTTCTGCAACAGCAGTTGCGATGTTCATTGGGTTCGACATCAATGTTTTAATTTGTGTTCCAAAAATATCATCTAATTGACGTAAGCGTTCAGCACTTAAATCAATAATTGTCACATCGGCTCCTAGGCCAATTGCCATTTTTGCAGCGTTTGTTCCAACAACTCCACCACCAATGATTGTTACCTTTCCACGGCTTACTCCAGGAACACCAGCTAGTAAGATTCCCTTACCACCTTTAGGTTTTTCAAGAAATTGGGCACCGATTTGTGCAGCCATACGTCCGGCTACTTCACTCATTGGAGTTAGCAAAGGAAGTGTGCGGTTAACAGTTACTGTTTCATAAGCAATAGCCGTTACTTCACTTTTCTTTAATGCTTGAGCTAATTCAGGCTCAGCAGCTAAGTGTAGATAAGTGAATAAAACTAAACCTTTTCTAAAGTAAGCATATTCAGAAGGAAGAGGTTCTTTTACTTTCATCACCATTTCAGCATCTGCCCATACTTTTGCAGCTTCTTCTACGATTTGTGCTCCAGCGAAGACATAGTCCTCATTTTCAAATCCACTACCTACACCTGCATTGTTTTCAATTAACACACGGTGGCCAGAAGCAACAAGCTGTGTAACACCACCTGGAGTTAAAGCTACTCGGTTTTCATTGTTTTTAATTTCTTTCGGTACACCAATAATCATAAAAAACCTTCCTCCTTTAAAAGCCAATATTTAAAAGTTTCTATTTATTAACGCAAGTATAAATAAAATTCAGTTAAATATCTTTGTTTAAAAATGAGAAAGGTTTTGTGCCTTTTTGTGAAAAATCACAAAGACATTCGATCAAGCTTTAAATTTAAGTAAATTGTAATTTTTTGATTCATGTTTTTTAAGTTTAGTTCAGCTATTTCGGAAATTCTTTTTAATCGATAGTTCAATGTGTTGATATGAATATTCAATGCTTTGGAAGCTTCATGAACATTACTGTCGTGATCAAGAAACACTTCAAGTGTTCGAACAAGGTCTGTACTATGCTGTTTGTCGTATTCCTTTAATTTATAGAGAGGGTAATGAATATAACCGGTTTGTTTTCGTTGTTCATATAAAATATCTAAATATTGATAAAAACCTAGTTCTGAAAAACTATTTAAGTCGATTGTTTCACTTGGAAATCGCTTTTTTAATGCGAGAACTGCAAGTGCCTCTTTGTAGCTTTTTTCAATAAAAGTTGAATCGGTAAAGATTCCTCCAATACTCGCTGTAACGTCTTTGTAGGAATATCTCTCATGTAGTTGGCTAAGAGTAGATATAGTAAATTGCTTAATATCTGTTAAAGCTGTGTCACTTTTTCCTGATAATAAAATAATAAGCTCATCAAAATCAATTGTGAAAAGCAAAATATTCACTTGCTGAGTTGTTTGCAATAAGTATGTTAGCTTTTTTTCAGCTTCATCATTTAACTCTTGTGGGAACTTAAAGATAACAACCGAAAAAGGAGGTGGTAGCTGTAAGTTTAATTCATATAGGCCATCTGTAATTTCGTCTTCAGTTGATATATGACCAGTTAAGAGCTTCCAAAAGAATTCCTGATTTCTTTCTATTTTTTTGTTTTTTCGCACCTGAAGATTTAGCATTTTGTTTTTTACGGCTTGTGCAGCTTTTTTTAATAGGAGTAAATCAGATTCTTGAAGATGTTTTTCTATTTCCAATGCCCATATAAATCCTAGTACTTCATCATTTTTCCAAATAGAGATGGCAATTCGATTTCCAAGACCTACCTCATCAATGGTTTTCACTCTAATTGGTTCATCTGTTTTTAATAGCTTAGGGATTGTCCCATCTTTCCAAAGGCTGTTAATCACTTTTTCAGGAACACGTCTACCGATAATGGTGGATATTCGGGCTTGATCTGTTCGGTCGTCATGTGTACTGTAAGCTAATAATCTATGATTAACATCTTCAATGGTAATTGGACATTGAAGCACTTCACTTATTTTTTCCGCTACATCCTCTAATCTTTCAAAATGGTATTTAAATGGATCGTAAGAACTTCCCGTCATTTTATCCCTACTTTAGTTAACAATTTATATATGTATATTCTGATTTAAGAGTAGTATTATGGTACATGTTTGTCAAAGGTCATTTGTGAGTGTTGTCGAGATATTCTGATGAATAAGAATGGCTAAGGTAAACAGGGATGGATATAATTGTAATGAACGTATGAAAAAGGAGTGAAACTTGTGCACTATTACATCGTTACAGGGGCATCGAGAGGTTTAGGTGAAGCATTTGTAGAAGAAATACTACAAAAGGATCATACAGTTATTTGTTTATCACGATCAATAAATTCCTCTCTTCAGCAAGTAGCTGAACAAAGAGAATCTACAATACGTTTTGAAGCATGCGACTTATCTGACACATCTCAGGTTTTAAGTGGGATTGAAAGGGTGTTGTCGTCAATTAACTTTAAAGCAGCCGAAAAAATTACATTAGTAAATAATGCAGGCACTATTAATCCTATTAAAAAGGGGGGGCATGCAAATGAACATGCTATTATTTCACACGTGAATGTAAATTTGCTTGCTCCAATGTTAATGAGTGAAGAAATAATAAAAGAAGCGGAGAAATACTCAGTACATACAATTATCGTCAATATTACATCTGGAGCTGCAAATCGGCCAATTCCAGGTTGGAGTTTCTATTGTAGTACAAAAGCAGGATTAAATATGTACACTCAAACAGTTGGTGCTGAGTTTATAGAAGCAAAAGCAAATATGACAACTATTGCATTTTCACCAGGAATTATGGATACAGAAATGCAAACAACTATTAGACAAGCAGAAGAAGAACATTTTTCTTCGCTCGAACAATTCAAGTATTTTCATGAAAAAGGGATGCTTAGATCAACATCATTTGTTGCTAAAACATTATATAACTTATTGAAGGGCCCCCTAGATAATGGAAGAGTATATGATATAAAAGAATTTATATGAACCTAAAAAGAACAAGATTTATAAAAAAGATTCGCAAAAATTGGCAGATGATGTAATAATATCTATAGTGAAAAAAGTCGTTTTAATATAATTCTTACGTATTTTTGTGAACGATAAGTATGACTACAAACAAGCAGAGGTGATGGACATAAAAAAAATAAAACAAAAAAGGTTTAGTACCATCATCTCTTTAACCGTTATTATCCTTTTGCTTCTCACTTTTATAAATTTATATGCTGCCTATTCAAACATACAACAAACTGTTGATTTAATAGGTTCATTAGTACTTGATTCCAACATCGAGACCGTAGAAGCTATGAAAAAAGAGGCGTTACAAAATAGTATCCCTTATCTTATTTTTTGTGGTCTGTTTGTTTTATTTACTTTTGCTATATTCATAACTTTTCAATATTGTTATCAAAAAGAAGAAAGATCACAAGTTGGAGATGCAGAAGTAACGTATCAGGTTGAATTTCAATCTATGTTACATACAATGCGTTCTATTCGGCATGACTTTATTAATCATATTCAAGTAATTCAGGGATTATTAAAGATCGGTAGAGAGGATCGGGCGTTTGAATATGTGAATTCTTTAACTGCAGAAGTGGAAATGCTTGAATTGCCTGTTAAAGTTAATCACCCTGCTCTTTTCATTTTGCTACAATCAAAGTGGGTAAGAGCTCAAAACGATAAGGTTGATATGCATATACATATAGATCCTCATAATAGCTTCAAAAAGATGAATTCTATTGATTTGATAAAAGTTCTTTCCAATTTAATAGATAATGCATTTGACGCAACACTGCTCGGTACAGAATCAGAAAGGTTTATCAATATAGAAGCAAGAGAAACACCTTCAACATACATATTTAAAGTGGAGAACATTGGTCCTGAAATTCCTAAAAACCACCTCAGTAAAATCTTCCAAGCAGGCTTTTCCACAAAACCTGAGAAACGGGGGGTTGCAAGAGGGGATGGATTAGGAATCATTAAAAAGGTGGTTGATCAATATGGAGGTTCGATTGATGTCCAATCGAATAAGCATTCCACTACATTTAAAATTAATATCCCAATCAAGTCTTAGGAAACTATTTTAATAGTTTCCTTTTCTGTTGGAAGGGAAAAGTATGGAAATAAACGTTCCAATTCCATCTTTTTATCATATAAATATAAGAACATCACTAAAGTATAATAAGAAACTTGTAAGAAAAACTCCCCTTTTACTTGAAGGGATAACATATATATGTTAGATTATTCTGAATATTATTGAAGGAGGATTACCATGCGACGAGTAAGTATCACCGATGTTTTTACACATCCTATAGCACAAAAATATTTGAATCGTTCCGGAGTTTCACATGCGATTACTGTTGCCCAATATGCTGTGCAGCTCGCCATTAAGCATGATGTAAATCCCGACATAGCAGCTAAGGCAGGATTGCTTCATGACATCGGACACTATGAATGGTACACAAATGGAGAATGGGACTATGAAGCATATCGAAAAAATGACATTCATGCCATTAAAGGAGCAGAACGAGCACATAAGCTTTTAATTAGACTCGGTGAAGACCGCAAATACGCTAAAGAAGTTGCTCTTGCTATTTTACTTCATACAGACTCTTATTTACCGGAAAACTCAATAGATAAAAACACATTACAACGCATTGTCCGAAAAGCGGATGAAATGGATGAGGAACCTTTTGGCAAACACCACTACAGAAAAATTAGCTACGAAGATGCCATAAAACAAATAGAACGACTTGATCAAGATATTGAGCATTTTTTGACAGAGTATCGCAAAACAGTTTAAATGTTTGTGACATTGGCCTAGCTCCCCTCATATAGTGTAAATGAAAATAAGGGAGGGAGCCTTCATAATGAATTATCCTAATAATCAAATGCATAGTCATGGTGGCCCAGAAATGGTTACTCTTGTTGAGCCTTATGTTTATCAGACATTGCAAACTCTTGTAGGTAAGTTTGCTGTAATCCAAACAACTCGTGACAGCTTAAGAGGAAAAGTAATGGATGTCAAACCAGACCACGTTGTCGTAAGAGTGGGAGATTCAACATTCTTTGTTCGATGTCAACAAATCGTGTCAGTTATGCCTGACTGATGATTGAAAAGCAGACCTAAACTGGTCTGTTTTTTTCTATGATTAAATAACCATTTACATAATGCAAACCAAAAAAGATGACATATCTAATACACTCTATAAATAAAGATTAAAATAACAAGTATAACGTTTGACTGTACGGTTTGGAGAAGATAAGATATTTGTATCAATTGTACGAGGTGATAAGATGGGGTTTTGCTGTATAAAATCGGTGAATTAGCAAAGGAAGCAAATGTCTCAAAAAGAACGATTGATTATTATACTCAAATTGGTCTTTTGAATGTTGAAACCATTTCAGAATCTAAATATCGTTTATATTCAGAAAAGGCAATTGAGGATATCCGTTTTATCGAAGCGTGCAAAGAACTTCACATGAGTTTAAAAGATATAAAGGAACGTTTGGAGCTTAAGAGGCTGGATAAACAATGTGATGAAAAGCAAAAGCAGTGCTTAAAACATGCTGAAATTCTGGCTTCTCATATGAAGCAGCTGGAACAAGAAATCAAAGAACTCAAATCAATTTTTGATAAACTAAATGAAGATTCTCAAATGGAGATTTCTAATCAAATCTCTTCACAAAGCAAGGCTTTACTGAAGACATTGCATTTGCTATTACAATAGTTTAAAAGTGCACAAAAACGTTTAGATATGAAAAGGAGGAGCGGAAACAAATGTTTTTCCACCCAATGGATTTTTTAATTTTTGCAGCATTAGGCTTATCAATATGGGCTCAATTTAAAGTAAAGAGTAATTTTAAGAAGTGGTCAGATGTGGCTGTTTCATCACATAAAACGGGTGCTGAGGTAGCGAGACATATTTTAGATCAAAATGGTCTATATCAAGTTAAGGTAGAGCCAGTTAGAGGAACGTTAACAGATCACTATGATCCACTTTCTCGAGTTGTTCGGTTATCAGAACCGGTATATTACGGACATTCAATTGCTTCAGTTTCAGTTGCTGCTCATGAGGTTGGGCATGCCATTCAGCATCAGCAATCATACGGTGCTTTAGTGCTTCGTCATAAAATGTTTCCAGTTGTAAATCTAACATCTGGTGTTGCCCCATTTTTATTAATAGGCGGATTCTTGTTAGGCCAACTTAACTTAATTGGTTTAGGAATCATTTTGTTTTCATTTGCTGTAGCGTTTCAGCTTATCACTTTACCTGTAGAGTTTAACGCAAGCTCGAGAGCAAAGAATTTAATGGTTTCGGAAGGAATTATTTCTAACAATGAAGAACATGGCGTTAATAAGGTGTTAGGTGCTGCTGCATTAACATATGTAGCTGGAGCATTAATGGCATTATTTGAATTACTAAAGTTCGTTATGATCTTTGTACAAGGTGACGAAGAATAATATTCGTTTAAATTTTCTTAATTTAGGAGGTGAAAGGAACTGTCTATTTTTAAAAGTGTATTAGTTTGATAGATACTAGTAACACGATAAGGCAGTTCCTTATTTTGGATATAGTTAACCTGATTATTGTTGCGATTTTAATTGCAATTACCGCATTTTTCGTGGCATCGGAATTTGCGATCGTGAAACTAAGAAGCTCACGAATTGACCAGCTTATAGCGGAAGGAAATAAGTCAGCACTTGCAGCAAAGAAGGTTACATCTAACCTTGATGAGTATTTGTCTGCTTGTCAATTAGGTATTACGATAACTGCTCTGGGTCTTGGGTGGCTTGGCGAACCAACGATGGAAAGTATACTACACCCTCTTCTAGTCAGTTTTCATGTGAATGAATCAATTATAAGTGTATTAACATTCGTCATTGCCTTTTTAGTGGTTACCTACTTGCATGTTGTAATAGGTGAATTGGCTCCAAAAACAGTGGCCATTCAAAAGGCTGAATTTATTACATTGCTCTTTGCACGACCTTTGATTTTTTTCTACCGAGTCATGTTTCCATTTATTTGGATATTAAATGGTTCTGCAAATTTGCTTGTTCGAATGTTTGGACTTAAGCCAGCATCAGAACATGAAATTGCTCATACAGAAGAAGAGCTTAGAATTATTCTTTCTGAAAGCTATAAGAGTGGTGAAATCAATCAATCTGAGTTTAAATATGTGAATAGAATATTTGAGTTTGACGATCGAATTGCAAAGGAAATTATGGTTCCTAGAACTGAAATCGTAACAACATCAGTAGAGAAGTCTTTTCAGGAAAATCTTGATATTATGAGAAACGAGAAGTTTACTCGATACCCTGTAGTAAACGGGGATAAAGATCATATTCTTGGAATGGTAAATATTAAAGAAATCTTTACTGATTTATACTATTTAACACCTGAAGGCCGAAAAAATACGCTTATTCAAAAATATATTCGTCCAGTCATACAAGTGATTGAATCGATTCCAATTCACGATCTTTTGATTAAAATGCAAAAGGAACGAGTTCATATGGCAATATTAATGGATGAATATGGTGGAACAGCTGGCCTTGTGACGGTTGAAGATATTATTGAAGAAATTGTTGGAGATATACGTGATGAGTTTGATCAGGATGAGGTTCCTAACATTCAAAAGCGTGGAGAAAAACATTTTGTTGTCGATGGAAAGGTGTTAATCTACGAAATTAATAATATGTTAGGCTTAAGTATTGATGATGAAGATATTGATACTCTTGGAGGATGGATTCTGACTCAGAACATGGAAAGTAAGCAGGGAGATAAAATACTGTATGAAGGATTTGAGTTTCATATTCTAGATACGGAAGGTCACCTGATTCGTTCTGTTGAAATCCAAATGGCTTCTCAGCATGAAATAGAAGAAAAAACACTTCAATTATTGGAAGCTGAAGAATAATTTCAACACTAAAGTCAGTCCGACAACAGGGCTGGCTTTCTTTAGGTTAAGCTGTTTACGTAAAGAAAAGATTGGTAAAGATCTAGTAAATCATGTACATTTGTAGTATATGAAAATTTGAATTATTTTGAAACAATTTCGAGGAATAGTCGTATATACTGTTAGATACAAATGTTTAAGTTGCTTAAGGAAGGTTATAGATGACTATACTGAAAAATAGATGAGGTCTATAGAAACTGGAGGAAGTAGAGTGTTTAGATCAAAAGTTCATTTTTGGACATTGCAAATTTTATTAATGTTATTAATTGTTTTTGTAGGAACAAGGGTTTCCTTTTTATTTGAACCCATTATTGTTTTTGCATCTACTTTGTTTTTCCCAATTCTTATTGCGGGAATTCTATTCTTCATTTTTAATCCATTAGTGAAGTTACTTGAAAAAGGAAAGGTTCCTCGTACGCTGGCCATCCTGATTCCTTATATTGTATTTATTGGCGTCGTTACAGGAATTGTTTCATTTATTGGACCGATTGTAACAGAACAAATAACAGATTTAGTGAATAATTTCCCTTCATACGTAAACGAGTTTACACAATTTATTATTAACATGTCTCAAACTCACTGGTTTACATGGGTCATGGAGCAGGATTATGTGTCATTTAAGCAAATTGAAGATACATTGACTGGTTATGCGAAGAGCCTGCCGGAAAATATTACAACAAGCTTCACAGCTGTGCTTGGTGTTGTAACAAATATTACCTTAACGATTATTACAGTTCCATTTATTCTTTTTTACATGTTAAAAGATGGTCATAAGCTACCTTCTACGGCAGTAAAGGTTTTACCATCAACATATCGTCATGAAGGATTGAAGATTTTACAAGATTTATATGAAACGTTAGCAGCTTACATACAAGGCCAGTTAATTGTGTCCATTGCTGTGGGGATTGGATGCTTCATAGGTTACACTATAATTGGACTTGATTATGCACTTGTTCTTGGGATTGTTGTCGCGGTAGCTAATATAATTCCTTATTTGGGGCCGTTTATCGGTGCTGCTCCAGCCGTCATTATTGCTTTATTAGATTCGCCGACAAAAGCATTGCTTGCTGCTTTAGTTGTAACTATTGTTCAACAGCTTGATGGGAATTTCCTTTCTCCGTTAATTATCGGGAAACGTTTGAACACACATCCTTTAACAATTATTTTACTGTTAATAGGAGCTGGAAGCTTTGGAGGAATCATTGGTATGATTCTTGCTGTTCCAACGTATGCCGTGTTAAAAGCTGTTGTTTTAAATGTTATTCGATTAATCAAATTAAGATCTAAATATAAAGAAGAGCTAAAGAATGCTGAAGTATAAAGCTCGGCGTGAACCCTTTTTTCCTCTTTTTCATATAATGTTGAACAATTAATCTTACATTTATGTTATAAGGAGGAAGGATATGCCGGCATTGGTTGGACCTATCATGCTTAATAGGATAAGAGATGCAGCTGTTTTTAAAGTAGGTGATACGTTTAGCTTGTCACCTAAAAGTCAAGATGAGTCATCTGTTGGTGCAGGGGCATTAAATACAGGGGATTTTATCGAAATTGAAAATGTGTTTACGATCACAAATTTTGAAGATAGTGATATTGTGGATCAACCAAACACTTTTAACTTTTAAGTTGTGTTAAGAGTTATCATCTACTAGAACTGATTTAGGTTCCTACTAAATCAGTTCTTTTGTTTTTTTTTGGGATAGTGAATGCTGTAATTGAAAGAAACATGAATTATAATAATGTCAGAGACTGCTGAAAGGATGAAGAATAGTGAAAATTAGAAAAGCAAATGTGAAAAATGGAGAAGAATTCATAACAAACGTTTATATTTATGAAAATAAAAAACAAGAATTCAGTATGGTTGCCATCCCGGAAATTGAGTGGTCTACGACCGTTAGCTATGAAGAGGGAAGAGAAGAACTAAGTCTTCGTCTTCAATCATCTTTATCGAAAAGAGTGGAATCTGATACTGCTGGTGAGCTCGCAAGTAAAATTGGACATTGGGTAGGGGAAATGTAAAGAGGCTTTGCTATTAAGCCTCTCTATTTTGCTCTAAAAAACTTTCAACATAACTAATGTATTCTTCACGAGGGTACCCCTGATAAAGAGTTGATGTTAGCCTCTTTGGATCACCAAAAAAGTACCGTTCATATTGTGTTTGTCGTGTTCCAAAGCTGCTCATCGTAAGATCCCATGCAAGGCGAAAAAGCTTCGCTTTTGTTTCAGCATCACATGCATATCCTTGACAGAAATGATCAATTTCACTAACTAAGCTGGAAGCAAAATCCTCTTCTGAAGGAATAGCTACCATTCCCCCGGCACCTATTAATTGAATGATTTCAATCATTCGAGGGTAAAGTTTTGGGAAAATATTTGATGCAACAAATAAAGAGTGAACATATGGAACCATTGTCCCCCATTCGTCTTCCTTCGCTTCAAGCTCTGAACGATCTAAAAGAGCCTTCATTGTTTCTAACCCAATAATCATTTCACTAATTTTATCTTGTATATGATGATACTCTGTTACGTTTAAAACAGTAACCATTTTTTGTGCAAGACCAATTAAGAACTCTGTTTTTGTAATTTGTCTAATAATGACCTGGTGCAATGCTTGTGGTGTAAAGCTACTTCTTGCAAAAAGCTGATGTGCAAGATCATTGCGGTGATAAAAAATAACTCTCTCCCAAGGCACTACTACATTATTAAAGACAATCATCGTGTCCATTTCATCGAAACGAGAAGAAAGTGGATAGTTAAATTGAGAGTCGTCTTGATAAAAGGATTCACGGCAGATAAATTTAATTCCATCTGCATCTGTAGGAATGCTAAAACAAAAGGCATAATCATCGGTTTGACCTGTAGGTAAGATGAATACCTCGTCAGTCATACCTCCTTGTGTTGCTAACATCCTTGCCCCTTTTAGTATAAGTCCATCTGATGTTTTCTTTATTATCTTTGCAGCAATTGGTTGTGAAGATAACTCATGATAATTTGTTGAACGATTTACTTGTGGATTGATAAAGCTGTGTGTGAAGGAAAGATCTTTTTCTCTGGCATCTTCATAAATATTGAGTAGATTTTTACAAAACTCATCGCCTTGTTCACGTAGAATAGTAGCTGAAGCAGCGAACGTCATTAGTGCTGTGTTTAAGTAATCTGGTGTACGTCCCATCATTCCTGCTGTTTTTTTGGCCCAAGTTTTAATCATATATCTTCTTGCTTCTAGGTCTTCTTTCGTTCTGGGTTGCAAAAAAGATAGTCCTACACGTTCATTTGATGTAGGAGATGTAAAGGTCATTTTTTCTATAAAATCAGGATGAACTTGAGTGTCATACAGAGATGCCTTTGATTTCATGGCACCTTTATAGACTGGGTGCCGTGAGAGCTTCCCTGATATTTTTTCCCCCTTCATCCATACATCAGGATGTAGCTGATCCATGCGCTCCAAATATTTTTCACCATTAATTGCAGGCATTTTTTTCACTCCCTACCTATATGTCATTACTATATGAAAGGATGGGTAGTGAGGTGAGAAGATACATAGGATGAAAACGATGTTGGAAAAAGAAGAATGATATAGAGAGGAATGATGCTGTCTATGGATGAATATTGTAAGTATTAATAAGAAAAATCTGACTGTAAGCGCTTACTTAAGGTTTAATAAATAATACCATGGAAAAAATAATGACTACAGATCTTTATAAAGGGTGTGAACACTATGCATGAAGAAAATTTTTTTAAAGGAATGGCTTGGGCCACATTGCTGAGTGTACCATTATGGTTGTCATTTTTCGGATGGGTGAAAATAACGTTGAGTTTTTTGAGTCATTTATAATACTATAGACCCACAATTGTTAGTAAATAACCAAAATATGATTTATTATTAAGATAAATGTAGTAAAATAGAATAAATTCAAATTATTGGTTATTTTTTGTATCGGGGGTCAAAGCATGGAGGTTTTTGTTGCACGGCAGCCAATATTTAATATAAAAGAAGAAGTTTTTGCATATGAACTTTTATATAGAGGAAGTAAGGAAAATATATTTCCAGATATTGATGGAGACCTTGCTACAACAGAAGTCATTATTAATAGTTTTTTAAATATTGGTATTCATGATTTATCAGAAGGCAAACGTTGTTTTGTCAACTTTACAGATAGTCTGCTAAAATCCCGAGTACCAACATTTTTTAATCCCTCCTCTATTGTTGTAGAAATATTAGAGAATGTTGAAATAAGTGAAGAGCTGATTCTTTCATGTAAAGAGTTAAAAGAATTAGGATATACAATTGCGCTTGATGATTTTTATGTCCAAGAGCAATCATCCTTATTACCGAGATTATTACCTTATGTTGATATCATTAAAGTGGACTTTCTAAATACATCCAAAAGTGAACAAAAAGCCATGGTTGAACGGTATCGTCCTCATAATATAGAACTTTTAGCAGAAAAAGTGGAAACAAGAGATGATTTTTTATTTGCGAAGAAAACGGGATATACATATTTTCAGGGTTATTTTTTTAGCAAACCACATATTGTTTCAAGTTATGATGTTCCTTCTTATTTAAAAACGTATTATCATATACTTTCAGAAATAGCAAAGACAGAACCCAATATTGATAAAATTGCCTCCGAAATTGAGCATGATATCTCTATGTCTTATAAGCTGCTAAAATTAATTAATTCACCGGCTTTTAGACCTGTTAATAAAATTGAATCTATCAAACAGGCAATTGTCCTACTTGGATTAAATGAACTTAAAAAATGGATTTATGTTATTTCATTAAAAAATATAAGTTACCCAAAAGATATTAATATGCAAGAAGTAATTAAGTTATCCTTAGTTCGTGGGAAGTTATGTGAACAGATTGCCGTTTATCTTGGGATGGGTCAGTCAGCACCTTTCATGTTAACAGGAATGTTTTCATTAATTGATACATTGATGCATCGAAATATCCAGGATGTGTTAAAGGACCTACCATTATCCGATGATATTCAAGATGCTTTGCTCGGGAAAGAAAACGATTTATATCACGTGTTACTTTGGGCCGAAAGTATTGAAAAATCAACTTGGGATATAGAAGGTTTGAAAATACCAAAAGAAGAGATTAACCGCATTTATTTATCTTCTATTGAATGGGCAACAAACCTTATGGAATTAGATGAAAAGTAGGAGAATTAAACATTTATTATTACGGGAACGAGTGTGGGTACTTTACCCGCACTTTTTTTTTCGATGTTAACAATATTTTGTAAATAGTTGAAGGAAACTGTCATCAAACAGAGAATGTTAAAGATATGAGTGTACACATCCTATGACAAGTCCTCAAAATTCTCTTTATTCTAAGGAGGCTTGTAGACACGATATGGTGCAGCCAACATTTTATGTGTTAGATGACAAGATGGTTGCGGTTTTTTCGGTGTTAAAGGACAATTGCAAGGTGACAATGGAGTGTTTGTATTCAAAAACAGGAATTGAGGATTACACGTTAGAGTACCATGGTCCTCAAGAAATGAAATCTCAGTTAATTCAACTAGCTGTTTCAGAGGCAGAAAACATTTTTACAAAGACTATATTGACTGTTTAAGTTAGGAGAGATCTATTTGAAATAGGTCTCTTTTTTAGGGTGTTAAAAACTTTTCATCTGGTTTTTTAATTAAAGCTCAATGGAATGGATTATTTTCGCTCAAAATATGAAAATAGGGCTACCATATACCCATAAAAACAAAATGACAGACGAAATGTTTATTTGTTAGGACTTAAGGTAGAAACAAAAATAAAAAAAGTCGGTAAGACGAAGAAATATATAATTTGAACTATTGCGTTTGACTTGCGGCATCACGCATTGAGTCATAAGAATTATTTTCGGTGAAAAAATACCTTATTTAGATTAGAATTTAACTTATAGAAAGCAGACTAGGTTGGCCTTACATTCGCTTACCAACAAATAGGGAGTGTGAAACTGTGAATCAACAAAAGATTGATGAAATGACACAGCTTTTATTAAAGATAGAACAAGAGTTAAAAGAATCAAAAGAATCGCTGCAGCTTATAAATAAAAGTATCGATAAATATGATAAATTTGCATTTTTAAATGTATCTTAAGAAACTTGGATAAAACCAAGTTTCTTTTGTTTTTTATTGACATAATTTGGCGGTTAGTTGAGAATGGAAGATGATTGATTTATTCAATGAAAGAGATCTCAGCAAGTAGTCATATAAAGCTAGACAGGTGGTTGGCCAAAAGATGGTTGATAATGAACATATTAAACAACAAATGATTCAGATCATTCAATCGCAAGTAAAAGAGAGCGAATTACAGCATCTTGTTGTTTCTTTTATTAAGGAAAAAGACAACTTTCATTTTGCTCATTTGGCCATATTACATTATGTTGCATTCGAGGGAAAGAATGCAGAAATAGTGAGGCTTGCTGCTGCTATTCAATTATTAATCTTATCTTTTGACATGTTGGATGATCTTGAAGACTTAGATAATATGGAAGAGCCATGGATGAAAATTAACCATTCTATTGCTTTAAATGCGGCAACGTTGATTTATACGTTAAGTCATAAAGTGATATTATCATTATCTTCTCCATATAAGATTCAAATACTTGATTCATTTACTAGGTTTTCTCTCCAAGCAATGGAAGGGCAGCATCTTGATTTGGAAAACTCTTTATTTACTGAAGATGAATGTATCAAAATGATGAAGTATAAGTCAGGTTCTTTAATTGCATTAGCATCTGTAAGTGGCATGCTTTTAGCTGGTGCAAATGAAGAAAAAGTTGAGACATATTCGTATCAAATTGGAATTGCTGCCCAAATTGAAAATGACTTTAGAGATTTATTTAATCCAAATAAAAACGACATTTCAGCACAAAAAAAATCATTAGGCTTTCTTTACCTTCAAAAAAAGTGTAACGAATATTCTTTGGATATTATTGAAGGCTTTAAAAGTGAAAAAACAGTCGAAGCCTATTTTGGAAGTTATACAAAATTTAGTAACAAACTCTTAAATTCCGGAACTGTGCATTATTTAAATGTCATGAAACAAATAGCTGTAAATAAAGCAACAAAATTAATAAATGAATTACCAATTAAACAAGACCAAATTGAGAGATTAAAAGCTGTTCTATTAACTAGTAAAGAACAATTTTGAACGATTAATATAAATAATTTATGTTGAAAGGTGATTATAATTTAGATGCGTCTTACCTTTAATAGGATGCTCCAACTATTAGTCATATTAAGTATTATTTTTGTCCTTTATATTATAATTTTAAATTATAAATACCCATATGTTGGAGCTAGAATAATTGAAACAAATAATGAAGAAATGCTGATTTCTGAAATTGAGCCAAAAACCTGGGCAGAAAAAGTGGGTATTCATGTTGGGGATAAGATCGTTGAAATAAATAACAAAGATCCACAGCTTCATGATCCAGCTGTTAGTCATGGTCTCCTTGAACAGATAAACTCAGTTAAGGTACTTAAAACTAATGGAATAACTAAAGAATATATTGTTCCATCAACTTTATTCAGTAATCAGGTTTTGTTTATGATAATCATCCCTTTAACAGTTCTTGCTTTATGCTTGTTTAGTATTTATTTTATAAATAAATCAAACAAAGAGACAAATCAACGGTCTGCTCATTTATTAATCCTATTTTTATTAATAGTAGCCATGGCTTATCTTAGTGCAAGTGGTTCTTCAAGGGGAGATTTACTAAGTAGATACGTGAATATAGCATTATTTACATTAGTTCCAGTAAGCTATTTACACTTTATCTATCAATATTTTAAAGAATTGGGAAAAGAACTTTTCAGATTTTCTTATATTATATTTGGTTATATGCTGGTATTTATCAATATTTTGGCTGAATTAGTTCATAATTTTTGGGGAATGACCATAATAAGTAACAAGTTGCTTACACTAATGTCGTTTCTTATTTTACTTATTTTAACTTTTAGTTTAAAGTTTTCAGGTTTAAGAAAAATTAGATATTCAGAGCAAGCATATTTAGTTAAAATATTAATTGTAACAAATGTTTTAGCTTTTACACCTTTTCTTTTGTTCTATGTCATTCCGTATGTAATTTTTCAAAAGTATGTATTTTCGCCAATATTTTTATCTGCTTTTTTACTCTTAATTCCCTTTTCATTAGTTTATCAATTTTTGGTAACGAAGATATACGATATAGAATTCTTGTTAGGAAGACTTAAATATTATTCAATACTTGCCATAATTCCAACTCTGATTATGGTTATGATTATGTTCACTTTAAAAGACAGTAATCAAACTTTTTCTTCTGTCCAACTTTTTGTTTATATTTACTTAGCTATGGTGTTCATTTTTTATGTGAAGGAAGTTTTAGATGATCGTTTTAGATTAAAGAGGTTTTCTGAAAAGTATAATTATCAGGACAGCATTTTTAAGTATACTCAAAGTATACGAAAAGCAAGTAATTTGGAACAGGTTATTGCAGAATTAAAGCAAGTAATTGTGGATGTACTCCATGTTAGTAAGGCATATTTTATCGAGCTTGATAAGGTAAAGAATATTACTTCTGTTGATCCCTTAGCAAAGGAACAAAATTATAGATCTTATTTAAAAGAAATTAAAGAAGCGTCAAATGAAATTGGTAAGATTGTTGAAATAGATAAAGGTTTTGTTATTAATATAGGTGTAACTGATAACAAGAGCTATGTATTAGTATGCTTGTCTATACTAAACACACCTAAGTTAACTCGTGATGAGGTGTCATGGTTAAAAACTCTTTCGTTTTACACGAATGTTTCATTAGAAAACTTTTTGAAAATTGATGAACTAATGCAACACTTACAAAAGGTTGAGACAGAGACAGAGGGAGGAAAACCAGATTGGCTAAATAAGATTTTGTTTTCTATAGAAGAAAAGCAACGATCTCATTTAGCTAAGGAAATACATGACTCTGTTCTTCAAGACTTGGTTTCTTTAAAAAGGCAATGTGAATTGGCAATGTCAGAAGAAGATGCTGATGTTCTTAAAAAACAGCTGCAAAGCATAAACAGCAGTATGACGAAGGTTATTAAAGAAACAAGAGAAACATGTCAAGAACTGCGACCACAGTTACTTTATGATTTAGGCTTAGTTAAGGCATTAAATAAGCTCATTATGCAATATCAAGACATTGTAAGCTTTGATATCCGACTTAATACTGGTAATATGAATGCTTCTTTGGATATTGATACTCAATTAAACATTTATCGAATTGTACAGGAATTGCTTATAAATGCTCATAAACATTCAGAAGCAACAAATGTTGTGATTATTCTTGTTTTTATAAAAGATAAGATTGTTCTCCATTACGAGGACGATGGTATTGGTTTTAATTATGAAGAAATAGGTGATCAAAAAGAAAGAACAGGCCTTTCAGGTATTAGTGAACGGGTCAAAGCTTTAAAAGGATCGTTCTTAATTGAAACATCAAGAGAAAATGGATTAAAAATAGATATTGAAATATAGACTTGGCGAATGCCAGGTCTTTTCTATTTCAAGTACATTTCCTGTTTTCTTTAATTTTACAAAAACTAAACAAATCCTCAATATAGCCATGATATTTATCCATTAAGATGTTAATTATATCCTTTTAGGAATCAGGAAAGCGTTTCCTAAATGAGGAGGTTATAATGGATATTATGGCTGTACTTCCAACATTACTTTTATTGTTTGTTTATTTTATTTTTGTTGTGTTTGTTCTAAGGAAATAGTAAGAATTTTTTTGCAGGATTTTAGCTGTCATCTTCATCTAAGCCTGAAGTTTATTTCATCTTCGACTTCTGTAATTATTCACACTTAAATTCTTTAAAGCCATTAAATGATGTTTTGCACTTTTATTTTTCGCTTCAAGAATCTCCTTATGATAGACTATATTTACAATTGTTTATAGTAAACAAGGTAAATTATTAAGAGTAATAGACTATGTGAAGGGGCGGGTCATAATGGATTTTAATGTGAAAAATACATTAATAGAGACTTTAGGAATAGAAGTAACCACTGTTACACCTGAATGTGTGATTGCCACAATGCCAGTAGATCATCGTACACACCAACCATTCGGATTACTTCATGGTGGAGCATCAGTTGCTCTTGCAGAAACTGTAGCAAGTATTGGCGCTTATAATCTAGTTGATCATGAAACAGAAGTATGTGTAGGTCTAGAAATAAACGCAAATCATATTCGTGGGAAAAAATCAGGTGTAGTCACAGCATATGCTAAACCTGCACATCGTGGGAAAACAACAATGGTATGGGAAATAAAGATCGTAGATGAAGATGAAGAGCTGATATGCTTGTCCAGATGTACAATGGCAATTTTGAAGAAACAAAAATGAGGAAATCTTTTATTAAACGATGATATTGATCATGCATGCGCAAAGCAAGAGGACATTAGTTAATTAGAGGATAAAAAAGTAGATGAGCAACGCTCATCTACTTTTTTCATGTTTTCTTGCTTTAGCTAAATCATCTTGAATACTTTTCTCCCACAACGGAACACCGGTATTATATGCGGCTCTACTTATTAGATGTCCTGCAACAGGCGCTGTGATAAAGACAAAGATAATCCCTAAAAGCACCCTAGAATTTGCATGGTGATCAATAAGTAAATAATACATAAATAATCCCAATAGGATACTAATGATACCTAATGTAGCACTCTTTGAAGCAGCATGGTTACGAGTATACGGATCAGGCAAACGAACAACTCCGATTGCTGCTATTAAGCTTAGTAACGAACCTTGGAGAATAAGAAAGCCAACAATGAATTTACTGATTTCGATCATTTTCAATGATCTCTCCTTTCTCCAGGTATTTAGAAAAGGCAACAGTACCAATAAAAGCCAATATTCCTAATAGAAGAATAACCTCAACAAAAGCACTTGTGTTAAGAACAATGGAGATAATAGCCGTTATTGCAATTAAGTTGATCCCGATTGCATCTAGTGCTATAACACGATCTGGTGTTGATGGTCCTTTTACTAGTCGATAGACGAATAAAAGAGTCGAGATGGCAACGATAATGAGTGAAATGGTCATAACTAGCGTAAACATTAACGGCTCACCTCCTTGATCGCTTTTTCAAACGTATTTTTTATATCAAGTTTTGCTTGTTCGACGTCATCAATATCCATTGCATGGATATATAATGTTTTATTATCTTCAGAAACTTCAAGCACGAGAGTTCCCGGTGTTAATGTAATGAGATTGGAAAGAATCGTAATTTCCCACTCCTTTTCAAGCTCCGTCTCAAGAGAAAAAATTCCTGGTCTTAAATTAAGCTTGGGAGAGAGTATTACTTTTAGTACAGATACATTGGATTTAACAAGCTCTACTAAGAAAATATAGAGAAGCTTAATAATCGCAATCACGTTATATAAATAAAATCTGTGTTGAAAAAAACGTCTTAGAACAAAAAGAATTAATATCCCGAAAAAGTACCCTTTAGCAAAAGCTAAGGAAGAATAATCATTCGAAAGAAACATCCATAAGAACCCTAAAATAAAGTTAAGTAAAATTTGAAATGCCATATGATCTACTCCTTCAATACGGCTTGAATATAGATTGATGGATCAAGCAGAGTATCGGCAGCCTGTGAAATATAAGGTGATAGTGATTCAACCCCAAAGCCATAAGCAATTGACAATACAAGCAAGATGACTATTGGGAGTATTAACCCCTTTGTAGCCTCTTTATTAACTGGGATTTTATTTGGCTCTCCCCAAAAACCATGGATGAATATCTTCATTACAGAGTATAGTACTAACAAACTTGATAGCAGTACAACGAAAGCAATTGTGTATTCACCAGCTTCAAAGCCGCCCTGAATAATTTTTAGCTTTCCGATAAAGCCGCTGAGTGGTGGAATTCCTGCTAAAGCCAAAGTGGCAATTAAGAACATCCATCCAAGAAAAGGGTGGCTAGCAATCAATCCGCTAAATTTACGTAAATTACTAGTGCCTGTTATCGCAATAATTGTACCCACTAAGAAGAATAATGCTCCTTTAACAATCATGTCGTGAACTAAATAATAAATAGAGCCTTCTACTGAGTTTGGAGTGTTTGCTGCGATTCCAAATAAAATAACACCAACTGCAGTAATAATGTTATAGATGACAATCTTTTTAATATCCCAATAGGCAATTGCTCCAATGACACCAAAAACAATTGTTAGTGCTGAAAGCCAGGCGAGTATTTGGTGTGTAAAAGATGGCTCGTGATAGAAAATAACGGAATACACACGTGTAATGGAATAAACCCCAACTTTTGTTAATAAAGCGCCGAACAATGCTGTAACAACAGCAGGTGGTGCCTGGTAGGAGGCAGGAAGCCAAAAGTACAACGGGAAAATCGCACCCTTCAAGCCAAAGATGACTAGAAAGAGAATGGCGATGACTGTTAATAACCCGGATTGCCCCATATCTGCTATTCTTACACTTAAGTCTGCCATATTTAATGTTCCTGTTACTGCATATAAATACGCTACCGCAATAACAAAAAGTGCCGAAGAAATAACATTGACTAAGATGTATTTAATTGACTCGCGAAGCTGATTTTTGGAGCTTCCTAATACAATCAACAAGTAAGAAGACATAAGCATGACTTCAAAAAATACAAAGAGATTAAAAATATCACCTGTTAGAAAAGCACCAGTTACACCTAAAAGTAAAAATTGAACTCCTGGATAAAAGTAAAACTTTTCTCGATCTCTTGTTACGGATGAGAAAGCAAACAATAACGATGTAAAGCCAATTATACTTGTTGTTAACACTAACAAGCTAGCATACATATCGGCAACAAGTACGATTCCATAAGGTGGTGCCCAATTTCCGATCTCTAGTGTCTGAATGCCGTTTGTATGAACGGTCTGAACGATCACAATGGAAGCAATGACACTTAAGAATGAAGCAGCAGCACTTAGCCATTTTTGAACAGTAATATGTTTGTTGAAAAAGATTAAAAGTATTCCCATTAAAAATGGGATGACAATTGGCAAGATAATTAAGTTATTCATATTGATCATTTCCCCTTAGTTGATCCATATCATCAGTCCCAAGCTCTTGGTATGAACGGTAGGCAAGAACAAGGAAAAAGGATGTGACTCCAAAGCTAATAACAATCGCAGTTAAAATTAAAGCTTGTGGAAGTGGATCAACGTAGACTTCTGCATGCTCACCAAGCAATGGAGCAGCACCTTTTTTTAGTCCTCCCATCGTTAAGATGAGTAAATGTGCACCATGACTTAGCAAACCAGTACCAATAATAATTCGTAATAAACTTTTGGATAACATTAAATAAACCGCAGCCGTAATAATGATCCCGACAACAATAGACATTAAAATTTCCATTATTCCGTCTCTCCAATCGTTTGAATAATGGTCATCGTTACACCGATAACAACGAGGTAAACTCCTAAATCAAATAATACCGCTGTAGCTAAGGATGTTTTTCCTAGCAGAGGTAACTGTACATAGCTAAATGTATGTGTTAGGAACGGAACATTGAAGAAAAATGAACCGATTCCTGTTAATACAGCAATTAATAAACCAGTTGCCGTTAACTTCAGATAATCAACCTGTAGGGTATTGACAACTGTTTTTATATCAAAGGCTAATAACAGTAAGACGAGTGCCGCAGCAGTCATTAGTCCGCCAATAAAACCTCCACCTGGTGTATAGTGTCCAGAAAAGAAAAGGTGTAATGAATAGATAATGATAATAAACACAACAATCTTTGTAACAGTTTGAAAGATGATATCATTTGTTTTTATATCTTTTTTCACCCTTTTTCCTCCCTTCTGACTTTTAAGCGAATCATACCAAAAATTCCTAGTGCAGCAATCCCTAAAACAGCTATTTCAAATAATGTATCAAAGCCTCTAAAGTCTACAAGAATGACGTTAACCATATTTTTTCCACCAGCCAGCTTATAGCTGTTTTCAATGAAATAAGTTGAAATTGTTTCTGATACACGTTGGCTATTGGCAGATAGAGCAATAAGTGTAACGATCGTACCAACACCTAGAGATATAAGTAGGTTTGTTAATTTAAAGTGAAGCTTTTTTTCTTTCTTTTTAAATTCCGGTAAATGGTAGAAACAAAGCAGGAACAACGCTACTGATACTGTTTCCACACATAATTGCGTTAAAGCTAGGTCAGGCGCCCGAAATAGGACGAAAAAGAGTGATAATGAGTATCCAACTGACCCTAGAGCAATAATGGCAGTCAAACGGGATTTAGAAAATAAAACTGTCACTGTACCAATTACCATAACAAAAGCTAAAACTGCCTCATAAACACCAATTGGAGCAGTTCCTGCCAGGGAGAATGAAAATCCTCCGGTCGCAACCAAGGCAGATCCTAGAATAAGAATAAAGAAGGTGAAAATATACGCTAGATAATCACGGATAAATCCAGTCATATAAAATCTAGTTAAACGGAACGAAGATCGATCAAGTTGATGTAATGCTGCATCATATCCTTTATTTAGCGTTAGCTTTTCAGGAACTAGACGATAAACAGATCTCCACTTTGTAAGAGATAAGTACCCGACAATACCTAATGCAATAACACCTATTGTCATGAATAATTCAACAGTGAATCCATGCCAAGGATAGATATGAACATGAAAATGTCCTTCATCACCTAGTAATCCCGGAATGATTGAAGCCATCGCCGGTTCAATAATCGTGTAAGCTAAAATGTTCGGGAAGAAGAAGAAAATAACGACAAGTGAAGCCAATATAATCGGCGAAATGAGCATTCCAATTGGTGCTTCATGTGGCTTCTTCTTAAGCTTTTCAGGTTGATATTTCCCCGTGAAGGTTTTAAATACCAATACCATGCTGTAAATAAAAGTGAAAATACTACCAACCCAGGCGATAATCGGAAATAATAGACCAATTGTTTCAATATTGAAAACATCCATTTCCATTACACGAATCATACTAGTAAAGAACATTTCTTTACTAAGAAAACCATTAAAAGGAGGCAATCCTGCCATTGAAAAGGCTCCAATAATTGATATCGTGAACGTAATTGGCATCAAACTCATAAGACCGCCAAGCTTCCTGATATCACGTGTTCCTGTTTCATGGTCAATAATTCCAACCACCATAAACAAGCTTCCTTTAAAAGTAGCATGGTTTATTAGATGGAAAATAGCAGCAAGCGTCGCAACTGTATAGTAGCTATCATCAATAGACTCTAGAGCTAGTGCAGCGGAACCAACACCGAGCATTGACATGATCATTCCTAATTGACTGACTGTTGAGAATGCAAGTATCCCTTTTAAATCAGTCTGCTTCACTGCATTGAATGATCCCCAGAACATCGTGAAAATACCGAATGATGAAACAATCCAAAACCATTCAGGTGTCCCGGAAAATACAGGACTGAAACGTGCTACTAGATAAATCCCAGCTTTAACCATGGTTGCTGAGTGGAGATAAGCACTTACTGGTGTTGGTGCTTCCATTGCATCTGGTAACCAAATATAAAATGGAAACTGCGCTGATTTTGTAAAAGCTCCAAACAAAATTAAAATAAGAGCAGGAACAAAAAGTTCATGCTGTGCTATTTCCGGTACTTGACCAACAATTTCTCGAATGCTGAAAGTACCAGTCATCATATAAAGCATAATAAAACCACCAAGCATGAGAAGTCCGCCAAAAATAGTGATAAGCATAGACTTCTGTGCACCGTAACGGGATTTTTCTCGGTGGTACCAATAACCGATTAACAAGAAAGATGAAAGTGATGTGAATTCCCAAAATGTGTATAAAACAATCAGGTTATCAGATAAAACAACACCGAGCATGGCACCCATAAACATGAGTAAATACACATAGAAGGTGTTTAATTGTTCTTTTTCTTTTGATAGGTAATAGATCGAATAAAGAACAACTAAGGCACCTATTCCAGAGATTAGTAAGGCAAATAATAGTCCAAGACCATCTATGTATGCAGTAAAGTTAATACCAAGAGTAGGTATCCAATTTGCGGTGTAACTGACTTGATCACCGTGCATAGTTGAATCTAGAAATTGTATAAAATAAACAAAGAGCAGGATCGGTAATCCTAGTACAAACCAGCCTGTATGAATGTTACGAAAGTACTTATACAGGAATGGAATAAGTATGGCAAGTAAAAATGGTGATAAAATTGCCACATGTAATAATGTCATCTTTTAACCTCCTTATAGTATTTAAAACAAATCTGGCTCAGTATTACTGATTTATTATGTTCCAGATTGTGGAGCACTATGAAATTATATCAAATATTGCTCATTTCAAGTTCATATGAACATAAAAATGATAACAAATTTCTGCTAACTTGTATATTATAAAGACCTTAAGAACATCCTAAGGTTTGAGGTGATTCCATGCACAAAACAAAGATTTTTGTCGCAGGATGTTTGTTTTCATCCTTGTTTAGCAGTGCTTGGTATATAAATGAAAGAGTAAAACGAGAATATGTCGAAACGATTTCATTTGAGGACTCAGTCATACAGTTAACAAATACTGAAACACCGATTGAATCGTTAACAGAGGAAGCAAATGTATTTGAAAAGTTTCGACCGCGTGAATATGTACGCGTTGTACTTCGTTAACAGGGTGTTAATTATAGACATCCTGTTTTTTAGTACAAAGAAATATGAATTTCTATTTATTTACATGAAGTCTTGTCAAAGCGAATCTGCTAATTCATAATAGGATGGAAACTGAATTATTTAGCAAGGAAACTGATTTTATGAAAAATACATACTTTACTAGTTATTTTCCGCTAATTACAATCTTATTATTTAGTGCTTCGTTATCGATCGTTACAGTCATGATTGTAATCGATTATTTGCAGGTGTTTGGTATTTATGATGGAATGCTGGAATTCTTCTCTAATAGTGGGATCAAGCTGGCGTTATTTACTGTTTTTTCTCTTCTGTTTTTTATGCTGTTTTCAGCATTAAAACTAATTGCAAACACGGTTACTGAGCTTTCGCTTTTGTTTTTTTCAAAAGATGTAGCAGGTGAAAATTTGACTAAAATTAGAGGAGGATCTTCCATTTATTTAATTGGTGGGGCACTTTCTCTTGCTGCTGTTCAGTATCCTTATGCAATCATCGGAATATTTCTTTTAGCAACACTGATTTATTTTGTTTTTATCGTTTATAAATTTAGTCAGTCATTAACCTCGCTATCTTTAATAGGATTAGTGCTATTTCATGTTCTTTTTTGGTTTATCTTTATACTTGGAACATTGTATCTATGTATTAGGCTTTATAATAGTGTGATGGCGAGCTTGCCTGTCTAAAATAAAAAAGCTGAGATTGACGGATAACATCAATCTCAGCTTTTTTTATTGTTCAAGGTAAAAACCTTTTTCTATCCTCAGGTTTTGGGATTGTACATTGATCTTTTTTGCCAAACCACTTATATCGATTTCTTGCAATGAAGTCGTATAGCAGGTCTCGAATTGGTCTGGGGACTATTTTGAATAGATATAGAAGTTGCCAAGTTCCACCTAGAAGTTTACAGATTTCAAGAACAGCTGATGATTTTGTATAATAGCTACTACCCCTAATCACGACTAAACTATTGAAGTTAGTAGTCGGAAGTTGGAATTTTTCCAAGAGTTCTTGTCCTGTGTTTGACTGCAGAGCAGCGAATTGAAACTTAGCTTTTTTATCGTATCGAATAATAAACTGAACAGCTTGATCGCAAAAATGACACACTCCGTCAAAGAGAAGAATAGGCTGATTATCTGCATTCAAATTTTATTCCCCCCTTTTTGAAGTACTTGTCTTTATTTCATCATTTCTTTCCAAATAAGAAGATGTGAGCCTCTGTCATAAACACTCCTAATGTTAGCAGGCTGATCTTTACCAATCCAAACTACACCAGTATACTGATCCGTTAAACCAGCAAACCATAAGTCATGATAATCGTTAGAAGTTCCAGTTTTACCACCTACATAGCTTTTATTCATTGCAGCCTTTTTACCTGTGCCGCTTGACACAACAGCAGAAAGTAATGATCGCATCTGTTTGTTGGTCGTTTCCTTCCATACGCGAATAGGATTCTCACCCCATTCGTAAAGTGTTTTGCCTGTTTGATCAGTTACTTTAACAATAGCATGATTTTCATAATATATACCGTTATTGCCAAAAGTAGTGTATGCATTTGTTAATTCAAGGGGAGAAATTCCATACATCATCCCACCAATGGCAGCTGGAAGGTGATAATCTTGTTTTGAGATTTTCGCAAAATTAAATGGCGCTAAGTAAGAAAAACCTTTTTCAATTCCAATTTCATGAAGCATCCGCACTGCAGCAGTGTTATAGGAGTATTTTAAAGCCGTTTCCAATGAAACCATGCCATAATTTCTTCCGCTATAATTTTTGGGACAATAGCCACCACTGCAAAATCTGCCTGCGTTGATTCGGGATTTGGTAGTTGCTCCGGTTACATCTATATAAGGTGCATAATCCAGTAATGGTTTAATAGAAGAGCCGGGTTGCCTATAAGCTTGAAAAGCGCGGTTAAATTCAAATTTATTATAGTTTGTGCCTCCAGCAAGGGCAACAATTTGATGTGATTGATGATTAATGACTGCAGCAGCACCTTGAATATCATCGGATTGAATGTAAGTGTTAATTGATTGAACAAGTTTATTTTGACGTTCACTTTCTAACGCTGTATAAATGATCACACCTTGACTTAAAATGTCATTTACACGTGTATTTATTTGGTTATGATCCTTTAATCCTTCTTTTGCAGCAACCAACTGCTTTAACTCATGGTGAACATATGTTACATAATCTGGTTGAATATCTACTTCCTTCTTTATAGAAAGTTTTATAGGAAAATTTGTTGCGGTCTCTCTCTCTTCCGCTGTAATAGCTCCGAATTCATATAGAGTTTGTAGTAATCTTTCTTGTCTTACTTTTGTTGCTTTATAATTTTTAACTGGATCGTATTGTGTGGGATTATTTGGTACGGCACTAATAAAGATAAGTTCAGCTAGATGTAGTTCGTGAATTTGTTTATTAAAATAAAAATCTGCTGCTGTTCCAATTCCATACTGACCATTAGCGAAATAAATAGCATTTAAGTAGTATTCAAATATTTGTTCTTTTGTAAAGGATTTTTCAAGTTGATAGGAATAAAGGAGTTCGCTCAGCTTTCGATTATAAGATTGTTCGTGATTTAAATAAACGTTTCTAGCCAGCTGTTGAGTAATAGTGCTTCCGCCTTGCTCCACCGATTCAGATTTCGCGTTAATTAATACTGCTCGAAACATACCAGCAGCATCAAAGCCTATATGGTCAAAGAAACGCTGATCTTCTGAAATGAGATAAGCTTTTTTTACGATCTCAGGGATGTTTTCGTATTTAACATAAATCCGATTTTGTTGATTTGATGTTATTTCTGAAATAAGGCGACCCTCATGATCATATACATAACTGTTTTGTGCTAAATCAACAGATTCAATGGGTATTTTTTCATCCAATATGGTACTAATCCCTTTAATAGCTTGAGATTCTTTACCTGCCACAAAAACACATATGATGAAGATTGGTACCATAGTAAAGATACAAGCCCAACCAAATAAATGTCGCATACTGATTCACTTTCTTTCTACTTATTCTGCTCTATAACGACACAACAGAGACAAAACGAATAAACAATTTATATGTTATATATCGGAAAAACTCAATAAATTTCAACAGTCAATTTAAAATTATACCTAATAATGATCGTTGCTGAATATATTGTAAGATAGAGTAAAGATAATCATCTAGTCAATTAAAAATAGTCAAGGGACAATTCATTATTTTTGGAAAAATTAAAGTTCTTTTTAATGCATCGGTGATATAATAAAGAAAACTCGTTGATTGGCGAGCCTGAAAGGCGAAGACAGAAACGTAGTTGCCCTTATACTTCATACTTAGAATTGGCCACTACGTCGAATCAACCCTCTTTGCTGCCAATTCATACCTATTTAACGTATAAAGAAAACTCGTTGATTGGCGAGCCTGAAAGGCGAAGCGTGATGAGTAGTAGCCCTTATGGATGTTGATTACCTACGTAAAAAACTTTTCTATGTTGCCAATATTTTCTTAACGTTTAAATAAAATAAACTAAAGGAGGAGCGAAACAGATTGGAGGGACAAGAGCAATTATTATTTATTGATTTTGAATTTACCATGCCGGAAGGAAAAGCGAATCCAAAGGGCTTTTATCCAGAAATTATTGAAGTGGGTATTGTTTCTGTTAAGAACCAACAAATTGAAGAGCAATTCTCCTCATATGTTAAACCGAACAAATTCCCCTTATTAACTGAGCGATGTAAAACTTTTCTGCAAATTTCGCAAAATAAAATTGATCAAGGAATGACTTTTTCAGAGCTTTTAGCTGTACTAAATGATTATAATAATGGATCATCAACAACTGTTATTACTTGGGGCAATATGGATATGAAGGTGCTCCGTCATAATTGCCAAATGAGTAGTGAAGAATTTCCATTCACAGGAAAATTTAGAGATTTATCAATGGAATATAAAAAGTTTTTTGGTGATCGTAATCAAACCGGCTTATGGAAGGCTGTTGAGGAATATGGGAAAAAGGCTACCGGTAAACATCACCGTGCATTAGATGATGCCCTAACTACGTACAATTTATTTAAATTAGTTGAAGAGGATAAAAGGTACTTGCAAAAGCCATCCCCAACAACAATAGGTGATCGAATTGATCTGTCAAAGGTATTAAATAAATATGCAACATAAAGCAGAAATAATGTACAAAATTATGTATATGAAAAAAGCTCAATAACAATATTTAAAAGTAAATGCTAAATATTGTTATTGAGTAAACATCTTTCAATTAATGAGGGAAATACTCTTTCTCAAGAACATCAACCCTTTTCAGGGATTCCTTAGCCCATTCAATATTATTTTCTTCAAGTTCTTTCTTCATAACATCCAGCGCTTTTCTTAGCGACTGCTGATATTCTGGAATTTCGTCTTCGAATCGTTTTACCATCTGTTTTGGAACGTTTGTTTGTTCGTTGTAAGCCAATGCCCTTCTCTCGTGAAAAAATTGGACATCCACCTGTTTTGGATTATGTAAATCACCTTGTTGTGGGTGCTTTAGGACAGCTTTAACTTGTACTAAATAATGCATAGGTTTAATGTCGGTAATAACACCAATGTATTTACCTGTTTTATAAATGCCTGTTACAACATCTCCGATTTTCTTTTCATCCATTATTCTCACCCCTTGGATATTTATTTTATATCTTTTATAGTACCATGAAGGCTTTAAAATCGCATTTGTGACTGTTTCTTGACTATACTTTTAATAGCTAGTGAATTCGTCTAAAACTTGCTATAGTTAGGAGGAAGAAAGGTCGTGAAAACATGAATCAATTATTTCCTATTTTTGGATTATTTTTATATTTTCCTGAGGATAAGTCAGAATATATACCTGCTGCGATTACAATGATCATTTTTACTATAGCAGCTTTCTTTGCTTTCCGATTTATCATGAAGCTTTCTAAAAAAGAACAAGAACAAGTAGAAAAATTAATAAATCAAACGAAGCAAGATCAAGACTAAGACTAAGGGAAGACAACTTTTCATAAAATGAATAAGTTTATACATTGTGACAAAAAATACCCTATAGCCAAACGATTTCATTGGAGGGTAATATGAAACGTAAAACATTTTTGTCTTTGTACTTTGTTTTTCCTTTTATTTTGTCCGGTTGTATGGAAAAAGAAATCACCAAAATGGATGTTGAAATGTTTAATGCAAGTGGTGATTCACTTGGTACCATTAAAGTATCTGAGCAACCAGAAGGTGTAAAGTTTGAAGTGATGGTAGAGGGGTTACCAGAAGGTGAGCATGGAATAAACATTCATGAAAAAGGTACTTGTAAGGGACCTGATTTTAAAAGTGCTGGAGATCATTTGAATCCTGATGATAAAAAGCATGGGCTTTTGCATCCCGAAGGTGCTCATGCAGGGGACCTTCCAAATGTTATTTCCGAAAATGGAAAAACAGAAGCGGAATTAATGGCTCCTCAATTAACCCTAAAAAGTGGAAAGAAAAATTCTATTCTTGATCCAGATGGAGCAGCTATTGTGATAACGGAAAAAATGGATGACGGCATGACTCAGCCAGCAGGAGATTCAGGAGCTAGAATTGCCTGTGGAGAAGTAACGGAAAAAGAAGCAAATCGTGGCGATAAGAAAGAAGTCAAACCTGAGGAAGAAGAATAATCATGTAAAGGTGACAGAATCATATCTGTCACCTTTTATTTCTTATTAACCTGATAAATTCTCGTTAAAAAGGTGAGAATAATCCGAGCTGGTATCGAAGTAAAGAGGAAAAGAAATAATAGCAACTGTTCCTTTGCTAACTTCACTTATGTATTTGACAGAACCACCATGGTTTTTAACTATACTATATGTAACCGTCAGTCCAAGTCCCGTTCCATCATCTTTAGAAGAATAGTATGGTTCTCCTAATCTCTCAATTTGCTCTTTAGTCATTCCAATCCCGTTATCAGATATTTTAATATGTATTGTGCTTTCCAATAAACATGCATGAATTGTTACCAAACCTTCCATATTTGGAACAGCCTCTATGGAATTTTTGATAATATTAATAAAAACTTGTTTTAGCTTAATTGGGTCTCCAAAAACATACAAATCCTTATCAATTTCACATTTGAATTTTACTGTTTTATAGTTTGCATAAGATGTCATGAGCGTAGTGATATCATTTAGAGTATCGGTTAAGTTTATTTTTTCTTTGGCCATGCTTTTTTGTCCAGCCATACCTAGATAGTCAGTTATGATGGCTTGGGCTCGATCCAATTCTGTTAACACAAGATCCATGTACTCTCTTCTTTGACTATCAGGCCTTTATCTACAGTAAG